>DATHJB010000076.1 GCA_035316325.1 Acidimicrobiales bacterium | reverse complement strand
GGAGGAAGGCGGCCGTCACAAGCCGTTCTTCTCGAACTACCGGCCCCAGTTCTACTTCCGTACCACCGACATCACCGGCTCCATCGCCCTGCCCGACGGCGTCGAGATGTGCATGCCCGGCGACAACACCCTCATGACCGTTGAGCTCATCAACCCCATCGCCATGGACGAAGGCCTGCGCTTCGCCATCCGCGAAGGCGGCCGCACCGTCGGCGCCGGCCGGGTTACGAAGATCCTGAAGTGAGGCTCGGGTATCGGACAGCTCCAGGTGAGCCGTCCGATACCTGGAGCACCGACATCGAGGCTTTGAACGCGCCGGCGGCCCGAGCCGACAGGCGAGGAATAGCCGAAGGCAAAGGACGAGTGAGATGGCTGACAAGCAGAAGATCCGCATCCGCCTGAAGGCGTACGACCACGAGGTCATCGACCAGTCGACGAAGAAGATCGTCGAGACGGTCCTGCGCACGCAGGCGACGGTGCGCGGCCCCATCCCGCTGCCCACCGAGAAGCACCGCTTCACGGTCATCCGCTCGCCGCACAAGGACAAGGACAGCCGGGAGCACTTCGAGATGCGCATCCACAAGCGCCTGCTCGACATCCTGGAGCCGTCCCCCAAGACCGTCGACTCGCTGCAGCGCATCGAGCTGCCCGCCGGCGTCGACATCGAGATCAAGATCGCCCAGGCCTAGGCGCCGGGCGAGCCCGCTACTCGGACTTCAGGTCCTCCGCCGAAAGGTTGGAGGACCTGTTCGTCTCGATCTCCAGCTCGGGCTCGTCGTCGTCGCCGACGAACCAGGGTTCGTCACCCTCCGCCAGGGCGCGCTCGTCGCGCAGGTGCTCGAAAGGATCGCGACTCGACTTGCTCGGGGCACGCTTCTTCATGTGTTTCGGGACTTCCCGGTCACTCCGCCGACCGAAGACCATCGCCGCACAATAACCGACCGCACCGTAGGGGCGTAAGCGCCTTCTGCAGCTGTACCAGAGTTCCCACGGCTGTTTGGGATGGCTGGTACGTTGGCAACTGCTTGAACGGGACGGGACACCGTCCCCGGGCACCGAGTTCGGCTAGCCGAAATCCCCCCACCGGGTGGGTTTGGCGCCACCTCGGAGCGTGGCTAGTATCTATCGGCTGCTCCTGCGACCTGTTGCAGGTCACTGAGCGCCCGTTCGTCAAGTTCGTCAACCGAGGCCCATGAAGGCCGGACTCGGTGTCTCACACCGCTCCGGAACCACATGGCACAACCGAGGACGACGCTCCGCCGGGTACACCCGTGCGGAGCGTTCGCGTGAACCGCAGAGAAAGACGCAGCCGCAATGGCGACAAGAGCGATCGTCGGCGAGAAGGTCGGCATGACGCAGGTCTGGGACGACGACAACCGTGTCGTCCCGGTCACGGTCCTGCGCGTGCGACCCTGCCGCGTGGTCCAAGTCAAGACCAACGAGAACGACGGCTACACCGCCCTGCAGGTGACCTTCGGCGCCCGCAAGGCCAGCAAGCTGACCAAGCCCGTCGCCGGCCAGTACACCAAGGCCGGTGTCGACCCGGGCAACAAGCTCGTCGAGCTCCGGCTCGACGACGTGTCGGCCTACGAGATCGGCCAGGAGATCGGTGTCGACATCCTCGCCTCGGGCGAGCTCGTCGACGTCACCTCCGTGAGCAAGGGCAAGGGCTTCACCGGTGTCATGAAGCGCCACGGCTTCTCGGGCCTGCCCGCCAGCCACGGTGCGCACAAGGTGCACCGGGCCCCCGGCTCGATCGGGGCCTGCGCCACGCCGGCCCGTGTCTTCCGGGGCACCCGCATGGCCGGCCGGTCCGGTGGCCAGAAGACCACCACCCTCAACCTCATGGTCGTGCAGGCGGACGCCGAGCGCGACCTGCTGCTGGTCAAGGGCTCGGTGCCCGGCCCCAACGGCGGCCTGGTGCTGGTGCGTGACGCCGTCAAGGCCGGGACGAAGGGGAAGAGCTGATGGCGAGCATCAAGCTGACCACCGCGGCCGGCAAGTCGTCCGGCAGCGTCGATCTCGACGACGCGCTCTTCGGCGTCCAGCCCCACTTCCCGGTGATGCACCAGGTCGTGACGGCCCAGCTGGCCGCCCGCCGCGCCGGCACGCAGTCGACCAAGACCCGTGCCGAGGTCCGTGGCGGTGGCGCCAAGCCGTGGCGCCAGAAGGGCACCGGCAAGGCCCGCCAGGGTTCGATCCGCTCGCCGCAGTGGCGCGGTGGTGGCGTGGCCCTCGGCCCGAAGCCCCGCAGCTACAAGCAGCGGACCCCCAAGAAGATGATCCGCCTGGCGCTGGCGTCGGCCCTGTCCGACCGCCTGGCGTCGGAGAAGGTCATCGTGCTGAAGGAGTGGGGCATCGACGCCCCCAGCACCAAGGCCGCCGTCGAGGTGCTGAAGAAGCTCGAGCTCGACGGCCGGGTCCTCGTGGTCCTCACCCGTGAGGACGACGCCGTGTGGAAGAGCCTGCGCAACCTGCAGGACGTCCACGTGCTCGTCACCGGCGAGCTGAACGCCTACGACGTGCTGGTGAGCGACTGGGTCGTCTTCACCGAGGCGTCGCTGCCGCAGCCCAAGCCCGCCAAGGCGAAGACCGAGGAAGCGAGCGCATCATGACCGACGCACGCGACGTCATCATCGCCCCGGTGGTGAGCGAGAAGTCCTACGCCCTCATGGAGGCCGGGGTCTACACCTTCAAGGTGCTGCCCACGGCCACCAAGCCGCAGATCAAGGCTGCGGTGCAGGAGATCTTCGGCGTCAAGGTCGACAAGGTGAACACCCTCAACCGGCAGGGCAAGCGCAAGCGCAACCGGAAGACGTTCACCTACGGCAAGCGCCCCGACACCAAGCGGGCGATCGTCACCCTCGCCGCCGGCGAGACGATCGAACTGTTCCAGGATTGATGGTTCCCTGATGCCTCTTCGCAAGCGCAAGCCCACCAGCGCCGGCCGTCGGTTCCAGACCGTCGCCGACTTCTCCGAGCTGACCACCAGCACCCCGGAGCGGTCGCTGCTGGCCAAGAAGACCTCCACCGGCGGCCGCAACACGCACGGCCGCAAGACCGCCCGTCACCGCGGTGGCGGCCACAAGCAGCGCTACCGCCTCGTCGACTTCCGACGGAACAAGGACGGCGTGCC
This sequence comes from Acidimicrobiales bacterium, assembly GCA_035316325.1. Classification (NCBI taxonomy): domain Bacteria; kingdom Bacillati; phylum Actinomycetota; class Acidimicrobiia; order Acidimicrobiales; species Acidimicrobiales bacterium. The sequence continues at coordinate 32,843 of DATHJB010000076.1, read as the reverse complement.
GGCCAAGGTCGCCAGCATCGAGTACGACCCCAACCGGTCGTGCCGCATCGCCCTGCTCCACTACCTCGACGGCGAGAAGCGCTACATCCTCGCTGCCAAGGACGTGAACGTCGGCGATCTGCTGCAGTCGGGCCAGGGTTCGGAGATCCGGCCCGGAAATGCCCTTCCGATGCGTTACATTCCAGTCGGTACCACCGTGCACAACGTCGAGCTGCGGCCCGGCGGCGGCGGCAAGATGGCCCGCTCCGCGGGTTCGTCGGTGGTGCTGCTCGCGAAGGAGGGCGACTACGCCACCCTTCGCCTCCCCTCCACCGAGATGCGCCGGGTGTCGATCGACTGCCGGGCCACCGTCGGTGAGGTGGGCAACTCGGAGCACGAGCTCATCAAGATCGGCAAGGCCGGCCGTAACCGCTGGAAGGGCGTTCGCCCGCAGACCCGCGGTGTGGCCATGAACCCCGTCGACCACCCCCTCGGTGGTGGCGAAGGCAAGTCGTCCGGCGGACGCCATCCGGTGTCGCCGTGGGGCAAGCCCGAAGGCCGCACCCGCCCCAAGAACAAGCAGTCCGACAAGCTGATCGTCCGGCGCCGCCGCACTCGCGGAGCGCGGAGGTAACCGAAGATGCCGCGTTCACTCAAGAAGGGCCCGTTCGTCGACGAGCACTTGCTCCGCAAGGTCGACGTGCTCAACAACAACAACGAGAAGAAGGTCGTCAAGACCTGGTCGCGTCGCTCGACGATCATCCCCGACATGGTCGGGCACACGGTCGCCGTCCACGACGGTCGCAAGCACGTGCCCGTCTACATCACCGAATCGATGGTCGGGCACAAGCTGGGTGAGTTCGCTCCCACCCGCACGTTCCGCTACCACGCCGGCCAGGAGAAGTCGGCCCGGGGGCGGAGGTAAGCCGTGACCGGTACCAAGACCAACGAGCGCCCGGGGACCCGGGCCCAGGTCCGCTACTCGCGGGTGTCGCCGTACAAGGCGCGTGAGGTCCTCGACCTCATCCGCAACCTGCCGGTCGACCGGGCCGACGAGGTCCTGCAGTTCACCACCCGCGGCCCGGCCAGCGTGATCCGCAAGGTGCTGGCCTCGGCCATCGCCAACGCCGGCCACAACGACGAGATCAGCGACGACTCCGTGCTGTACGTGTCGGCCTGCTACGCCGACGAGGGCCCGACGCTCAAGCGCTGGCGCCCCCGAGCCCGGGGCCGCGCCACCCGCATCCGCAAGCGCACCTGTCACATCACGGTGATCGTCAGCGTGATGTCGCCCGAGATGCAGGCCAAGGTCGAGGCCGATCGCGAGCGTTCGAGCGGTGGCCGTGGTGGCCAGCGCCCGTCGCGTCGCACCGCCCGTGACGTCCGCCGGGCCCGGGTCGCCAAGAGCCGCGCCGCCGAGGGCCTCCCCGAGGACGAGCACGATCACGACCACGAGGGTCACGACCACGAGCACGACCACGACGACGACGTGGTCGAGGAGCTCGAGGAGACGGTCGCCGAGGTCGACGACGCCGAGGTCGAGGCCGAAGAGACCGACACCGACGACGAAGAGAAGAAGAACTAGCCATGGGCCAGAAGGTCAACCCTTACGGCTTCCGGCTCGGTGTCACGACCGACTGGAAGTCCCGTTGGTTCGCCGACCGTGAGCAGTACGGCGACAACGTCATCGAGGACTGGAAGATCCGCGACTACCTGATGTTCGAGCTGCCGCACGCAGCCATCAGCCGGATCGAGATCGAGCGCACCCGTGATCGCCTGCGGGTCGACGTGCACACCGCGCGCCCCGGCATCGTCATCGGGCGTCGCGGCAGCGAAGCCGATCGCCTGCGGGCCGGGCTCACCAAGATCACCGGCAACCCGAAGGTGCAGCTCAACATCCAGGAGATCAAGCAGCCCGAGCTCGACGCCGCGCTGATCGCCCAGGGCGTCGCCGACCAGCTCGGCGCTCGTGTCGCCTTCCGTCGGGCCATGAAGCGGGCCGTGCAGAACGCCCAGAAGGCCGGCGCGCAGGGCATCCAGGTGCAGTGCTCCGGTCGCCTGGGTGGCGCCGAGATGGCCCGCACCGAGAAGTACCGCGAGGGTCGCATCCCCCGGCACACGCTCCGGGCCGACATCGACTACGGCTTCCGCGAGGCCCGCACCCCTGCCGGTCGCATCGGCGTGAAGGTGTGGATCTACAAGGGCGACGTGCTGCCCTACAAGAGCCAGAGCGAAGAGAAGATCTCGCGAGAGGCCGCCATGGCCGTCGGTGAGACCTCCGGCGCCGGTGCCCCGCCGCCGGCCGACCCCAAGCGCGTCGTGTCGTCGCAGGCCCGCCGCCGGCCCGAGACCCCCGAAGAGCCGGTCGAGAACGAGCCGTTGGTGAAGGAAGCCGATCCCGAGCTCGAGCGCCTGCTGGCCGAAGAGGAAGAGATCGAGCGCCGGGTCCACGACCACAGCGAGACCCCCCACTTCCGCCCGGGAGACGAGTAGATGTTGATGCCGCGCAAGGTTGCGCACCGCAAGCACCATCGCGGGCGCATGCGAGGTCTCGCGAAGGGCGGGACCGAGGTCAGCTTCGGCGAGTACGGGATCCAGGCCCTCGAGCCCGGTTGGATCACCGCCCGCCAGATCGAGGCGGCCCGTATCGCCATGACCCGCCACATCAAGCGTGGTGGCAAGGTCTGGATCAACCTCTTCCCCGACAAGCCCGTCACCCAGAAGCCGGCCGAGACCCGCATGGGTTCCGGCAAGGGCAACCCCGAGCACTGGGTCGCCGTGGTGAAGCCGGGGCGGATCATGTTCGAGCTGTCCTACCCGGATGCCGAGCTCGCCAAGGCCGCCATCGAGCGCGCCATCCAGAAGCTGCCGATCAAGGCCCGCTTCGTCACCCGCGAGGAGGCGTTCTGATGGCTCAGGAGAGCTTCCGCGACCTGGACGACGTGAGCCTCGTGACCCAGCTGCGCGAGACCAAGGAAGAGCTGTTCAAGCTGCGCTTCCAGCACGCCACGGGCCAGCTGTCGAACTACGTCCGCATCGGCCAGACCCGCAAGGACGTCGCCCGCATCCAGACCGAGCTGCGGGCCCGTGAGATCACTGCTGCCGAGGCAGAAGCCGGCAGCCAGGAGAAGGCCTGATGGCAGATACCACCGAGACCGAAGAGACGCCGGCGCCGAAGAAGGCGGCGGCCAAGAAGACCGCCGCCAAGAAAGCGGCTCCGGCGAAGAAGGCGCCCGCCAAGAAAGCCGCGGCCACGAAGGCGCCGGCCGTCCGGGCCACCGTCGAGGTCGAGCCCAAGGACCGCGGCGCCCGCAAGATCCGTGAGGGGATCGTGCGCACCAACAGCATGGACAAGACGGCCGTGGTCGTCGTGACCACCCGCAAGCCGCACCCCCTCTACCGCAAGACCATGGTCCGGACGACGAAGCTGTTCGCCCACGACGAGAACAACGAGGCTCGACCCGGCGACCGCGTCCGCATCGCCGAGACCCGCCCGCTGTCGAAGCTGAAGCGCTGGCGTCTCGTCGAAGTGCTGGAAAGGGCGAAGTAGCCATGATCCAGCAGGAGTCCCGACTCAAGGTCGCCGACAACAGCGGTGCCAAGGAAGTGCTCGTCATCAAGGTGCTGGGCGGCTCGCGCCGTCGCTACGCCGGGATCGGCGACATCTTCATCGCCACCGTGAAGGACGCCATCCCCGGTGCCGCCGTGCGCAAGGGCGAGGTCGTCCGCTGCGTGGTCGTGCGCACCAAGAAGGAACGCCGCCGTCCCGACGGCAGCTACATCCGCTTCGACGAGAACGCCGCGGTGCTCATCACCCCCGAGAGCAACCCCCGCGGCACCCGCATCTTCGGCCCCGTCGGCCGCGAGCTGCGCGACAAGCGGTTCATGAAGATCGTCTCGCTCGCCCCGGAGGTCATCTGATGGCCGGCCTGAAGATCCGCAAGGGTGACCGCGTCAAGGTGCTCACCGGCAAGGACCGGGGCAAGGAGGGCACCGTCATGCGTGCCATCCCCCAGGCCCGCAAGGTGATCGTCGACGGCGTCAACGTCGCCAAGAAGCACCAGGGCCCCACCCGCACCACCCAGCAGGGCGGGATCATCGACAAGGACATGCCCTTGCCGGTGGCCAACGTCGCCCTGGTGTGCCCGTCGTGCGGCAAGGCCACCCGGGTGGGCTACAAGATCGACAACTCCGGCCAGAAGGTGCGGGTCTGCCGCAAGTGCGGAGGTGAGATCGCATGAGTGACACGACCACCGCCACGACCGAGCGCCCAGCGCCGCGCCTGAAGCTCCGCTACAACGAGGAGCTGCGCGACCAGGTCGGCGAAGCCCTCGGCGTCGGCAACGTCATGGAAGTGCCACGGCTGTCCAAGATCGTGGTCAACATGGGTGTCGGCGATGCCATCGCCCAGGCGTCACTGCTCGAGGGAGCACAGCGCGACCTCGGCATGATCACGGGGCAGAAGCCGCTCGTCACGCGGGCCAAGAAGTCGATCGCCGGCTTCAAGCTCCGCGAGGGCAACGCCATCGGCGCCAAGGTCACCCTGCGCGGCGACCGGATGTGGGAGTTCCTCGATCGCCTCATCGCGATCGCCATACCCCGCATCCGCGACTTCCGGGGCCTCAACCCCCGGTCGTTCGACGGCAACGGCAACTACACGTTCGGGCTCACCGAGCAGCTCGTCTTCCCGGAGATCGACTACGACAGCATCGATCAACCGCGAGGCATGGACATCACGATCGTTACCACGGCACGCACCGACGCCGAGGGCAAAGCGCTCCTCGATGCGATGGGCTTCCCGTTCAAGCGCGAGGGTCAGTGACCAATGGCGAAGAAAGCGCTCATCAACAAGCAACAGCGCAAGCCCAAGTTCAAGGTGCGGGGTTACACCCGTTGCCGCCGCTGCGGACGTCCGCACTCCGTGTTCCGCAAGTTCGGCCTGTGCCGGATCTGCCTGCGCGAGCTGGCGCACGCCGGGGAGCTCCCCGGCGTGACCAAGGCGAGCTGGTGAGGGGAGGCCACAAATGACGATGACCGACCCCATCGCGGACATGCTCACCCGCATTCGCAACGGCAACACTGCGATGCACGACGAGGTGCGCATGCCGTCGTCCAAGCTCAAGGAATCCCTGGCCGCCATCCTGGTCAAGGAGGGCTACATCGAGGGCTTCGACCTCGAGGAGAACTCGGGCAAGCCCGGGAGCGTCCTCGTGGTCAGGATGAAGTACAGCCCCGAGCGCGCCCGCACCATCTCGGGCATCCGGCGCATCTCCAAGCCGGGCCTGCGTGTGTACAGCAAGGCCACCGAGGTCCCCCGCGTCCTCGGCGGTCTCGGCGTGGCCGTGCTCTCCACGAGCCAAGGCCTCCTGAGCGACCGTGAAGCCCGCAAACGCAAAGTTGGCGGCGAGATCCTCTGCTTCGTGTGGTGAGAGGAGGTAGCGACTCATGTCCCGAATCGGCAAAGCACCCATAACGGTCCCCGGCGGCGTCGACGTCACCATCGCGAGTGGCCGCGTCACCGTGAAGGGCCCCAAGGGCCAGCTGGAGCGCGACCTCCCGTCCACGATCACCGTCCGCCAGGACGGCGACGTGCTGCTGGTCGAGCGCCCCGACGACGAGCGCCAGAACCGGGCCCTCCACGGCCTGGTCCGCTCGCTGGTCAACAACATGGTCCTGGGCGTCACCCAGGGCTTCACCAAGGAGCTCGAGATCGTGGGCGTGGGCTACCGCGCCAACGCCAAGGGCCCCAGCGCCATGGAGCTGGCCCTCGGGTTCAGCCACCCGGTGAACATCACGGCACCCGACGGCATCACGTTCGAGGTGCCGGCCCCGACCCGCATCGTGGTGTCGGGCATCGACAAGGAGAAGGTCGGCCAGGTGGCCGCCGACATCCGGGCGTGGCGCAAGCCCGAGCCCTACAAGGGCAAGGGCGTCCGCTACGCCGGCGAGATCGTGCGCCGCAAGGCCGGGAAGACCGGGAAGTAGCGATGAGCAGCTCTGCCAAGCACAAGCGGGACCTGCGCATCCGGCGTCATCGCCGGGTCCGCAAGAACGTCCGGGGCAGCGTGGAACGTCCGCGCCTCGCCGTGTTCCGCTCCAACAAGCACATCTCGGCCCAGGTGATCGACGACCGCTCCGGTCGCACGCTCGCCGCGGCGTCGACCCTCGAGGGCGATCTGCGCAAGGGCGCGACCTCCAACAAGGACGCCGCCACCGAGGTGGGGCGTCTGGTCGCCGAGCGCGCCAAGGCGGCCGGTGTGAACCAGGTCGTCTTCGACCGCGGCGGCTTCCTCTACCACGGCCGGGTGGCCGCGGTGGCCGACGCCGCCCGCACTGCAGGACTGGAGTTCTGATGCCCAATGGCACCCCCAACCGTCCCGGTGGCGCCGGCGGCGGCAACCGCCCCGGTGGCGGCGGCGGAGGTGGCGGTCGCGGTGGCGATCGTCCCGGTGGCGGTGGAGGTCGCCCCGGCGGCAACCGCCCGCCCCGTGAGCGCGAGCCCCGGGAGAACCCGCGGGCCTCGGGCGACGCGTCGCTGCACGAGTCGCGGGTCATCAACATCAACCGCGTGGCCAAGGTGGTCAAGGGCGGCCGGCGGTTCTCGTTCACCGCGCTCGTGGTGATCGGCGACGGCAACGGCCGCGTCGGCCTCGGTTACGGCAAGGCCAAGGAGGTGCCCCTCGCCATCCAGAAGGGCACCGAAGATGCCCGCAAGAACCTGTTCAAGGTGCCGCTGGCCGGCACGACCGTCACCCACCCGATCATCGGCGAGACCGGTGCCGGGCGCGTGATGCTCAAGCCCGCCGCCCCCGGTACCGGCGTGATCGCCGGTGGCGCCGCCCGCGCCATCCTCGAAGAGGCCGGCATCAAGGACGTGCTCTGCAAGTCGCTGGGCTCCCCGAACCACATCAACGTGGCCCGGGCGACGATCCAGGGGCTCAAGTCGCTGCGTCGGCCCGACGAGGTCGCCAAGTCCCGGGGCCTTTCGCCCGAGGAGATCATGCCGGCCGGCCTCTGGCGTGCCTACAAGGAGAGCGAGCGCGACCGCACGCAACCTCGTGAGAGCAGCCACTCATGAGCGACACCCAGCTCTACGTGCGCCAGGTGCGGTCGAGCATCGGCAGCAAGCCGAAGCACCGCGGCACGCTGCGGTCGCTCGGCCTGGGCCGCATCGGCAAGTCGAACACGCTGCCCGACCGGCCCGAGATCCGGGGCATGATCGCCCGGGTCCCGCACCTGATCACCGTCGAGGAGCTCGACGCCGCCGCGGCCGCCAAGGCGAAGGCGCCGGCCAAGAAGCGCTCGAACGCCAAGGTGGCCGACCCGGTCGCCGCCGCCCTGGCCACCGACAAGGCGGCGAAGGCCGCCGAGTCGACCGAGGCTCCGGCCACGAAGACGGCCGCCAAGAAGGCGCCCGCCGCGAAGAAGGCCCCGGCCAAGGCGGCCGCCGCCAAGAAGACGGCGGCCAAGAAGGCTCCGGCCAAGAAGACCGCAGCGAAGAAAGCTGACAGCTGACAGCTGACAGCTGACAGCCGGCGGAGCCCTGGCGAAGGCACGAGAACGACAGACGACGGCCGGCCTACGCCGGCTCGACGAGCGAGTCCGAGGTCGGTGACGGCATCGGGCGCAGGATGAAGGACAACGCGAGATGACGATCAAGGTTCACGACCTCAAGCCGCCCCCCGGGTCGAAGAAGGGGCGCAAGCGCGTCGGCCGTGGCATCGCCGGCAAGGGCGGCAAGACCGCCGGCCGCGGCACCAAGGGCCAGAAGGCCCGCGGCAAGGTTCCCGCCGCGTTCGAGGGTGGCCAGATGCCGCTGCACATGCGGGTGCCGAAGCTCAAGGGCTTCAACAACCCGTTCCGCGTCGAGTACCAGGCCATCAACCTCGACGTCCTCGAGGAGTCGGGCCTCGACACCGTCACGCCCGCGGCGTTGCACGCCAAGGGCCTGACCCACAAGGGCGCCCTGGTGAAGGTGCTCGGCCGCGGCGAGCTCAGTCGGGCCGTCCACGTCCAGGCACACGCCTTCTCGAAGTCGGCGGCCGCGGCGATCACCGCAGCCGGGGGTTCGATCGAGGTTCTCGCCAAGCCGTGGGGCGATCGTCGCCCGCCGGCCAAGGGCAACCAGTTCGCCAATCGCTGATCACCTGACGTCTACCTGCCCCCGCGACCCCGAGCCACCTCGGGGTCCGGGGGCAGGTCCGTTCCCGACTCGCCAATGGGTGTCGTGAGCGACCAGACTGACGGACTCGACTTGTGAAGGGGAGACAGGAACGTGTTGTCCAGCTTGTGGAACATGTTCAGGGTCACCGATCTACGGAACAAGATCCTGTTCACGCTGGCGATCATCGCCCTTTACCGATTCGGGTCGTACGTGCCCGTGCCGGGCATCGACATCGACGCGGTGCGGGACCTGAAGGATCAGGCCGAGCGCACCGGTGGCGTCCTGGGCTTCCTCCAGCTCTTCTCCGGTGGTGCCCTCACCAACTTCGCCGTGTTCGCGCTCGGGATCATGCCGTACATCACGGCCTCGATCATCATGCAGATCCTCACCGTGGTGATCCCGAAGCTCGAGGAGTGGCAGCAGCAGGGGGCGGTCGGTCAGCGCAAGATCACCCAGTGGACGCGCTACCTCGCCGTCGCCATCGCCACGCTGCAGGCCACGGCGCTCACCTTCCTGTTCCACAACGGCGGTGGCGGCCTGCTCGGCGGGCCCAGCAACCCCACGCAGATCGACGTCCTGCCCGACTTCACCTGGTACCGCATCATGCTCGTGGTGCTGGTGCTGGCGTCCGGCATGGCGTTGCTGATGTGGCTGGGTGAGCTCATCACCCAGCGGGGCATCGGCAACGGCATGTCGCTGCTGATCTTCTCCAGCGTCGTGTCGAGCATCCCGGCCCAGTTCGCCAAGATCAAGGCGGAGGAGGGCTACGACCTGCTCATCCCGCTGATCGGCCTGTTCATCCTGGTGCTGATCGCCATCGTGTTCGTGGAGAACGGGCAGCGGCGCATCCCGGTGCAGTTCGCAAAACGGGTGGTCGGGCGGCGCATGTACGGCGGCCAGAGCACCTACATCCCGCTGAAGGTCAACCAGTCGGGCGTGATCCCCATCATCTTCGCCAGCTCGGTGCTGTCGCTGCCGCTGCTGGTCACGCAGGCCCTCCCGTCCGATCCGGGCAGCTGGGGCGTCTCGGTGCAGAACTGGGTGAACGACAACCTCGCCCAGCAGGACTCGATCTTCTACATCATGTTCTACGGCCTGTTCATCATCGGGTTCGCGTACTTCTACACGGCCATCGCCTTCGACCCGCACAAGCAGGCCGACACCCTTCGCAAGCAGGGCGGGTTCATCCCCGGCATCCGTCCCGGGCCGCAGACCGAGAAGTACCTGGGCAAGATCCTGTCCCGGATCACGCTGCCCGGGGCCCTGTTCATCGCCGCCATCGCGTTGCTCCCGTCGCTGCTGCTCGCCGTCGCCAACGTGCAGGCGTTCGCCTTCGGTGGCACGTCGATCCTGATCGCGGTCGGCGTGGCGCTGGAGACCATGAAGCAGATCGACAGCCAGCTGATGATGCGCAACTACGAGGGGTTCCTGCAGTGACCGGAGTCGCGCTGTGACGTCAGGGGTCCGTCTGGTGGTTCTGGGCCGCCAGGGGGCCGGCAAAGGCACCCAATGCCTGCGGTTGTCGCGCCACTACGTGGTGCCGCACATCTCGACGGGCGACATGCTGCGGGCCGCCGTCCGCGGGGAGACCGAGCTGGGCCTGCGGGCCAAGGAGATCATGTCGGCGGGCGACCTCGTGCCCGACGACGTGATGATCGGCATCGTCGACGAGCGGCTGGAGCACGACGACACCACCCACCGGGGCTACATCCTCGACGGCTTCCCGCGCACGGTCGCCCAGGCCGAGGCGCTGGCCGACATCACCGCGGCCCGCCCGCTCGACCTCGTGGTCGACCTCGACGTGCCCGAGCAGGTGGTCCTGGAGCGCCTCGCCAGCCGGCGGGTGTGCGTCGACTGCCAGGCCAACTACTCCGTCGACAAGCCGCCCCGCTACGGCTGGCGCTGCGACAACTGCGGCGGCGAGGTCATCCAGCGCGACGACGACACGCCCGAGGCCATCAAGCACCGCCTGGCCGCCTACGAGCGCGAGACGGCTCCCCTGATCGCCTGGTACAAGGACCGCGACCTCCTCGCGATCGTCGAGGGCCAGGGCGAGCAGGACGACGTGACGGCCCGCATCATCGAGGCCATCGAGGCCCGCCGCACCGACGCGGCCTCCACCCCCGCCCCCACCTGACGGCTGGCTAGGGCGTCGCGTCCAGAGACGACGTCGCCCGCGTGACGCCGTCCAGGACGACGTAGTCCTCGATGAAGGCGATCATCGCGTCGGGACGGTCGTCGACCAGCTCGATCCGGAACGTCGTGGGCACGAGCTCGGGGTTCGTCTCCCCCTCTGCGAGCATCTCCGGGTTGCCGGCGAAGACGTCGCGGTACTCCTCCATGCTCGCCTCGCTGTCGAAGTACTCCCAGGCGGTGACGCGGCCGTCGTCGTCGAGATGCTGGCCGATGGCGTGGAACTGCGCCTCGGTGATGTCCCGGTCGATGTAGACGAGCACGTCTTCGCTGCCGGGGCTGATCGGGAGCCGGGGCAACGACCCCTCGCCGTCGGTCACCGACACCTTGCCGTCGTCATGGTCGGTCCGGGCCGCGTTCACCCCGACCGCCAGGGCCAGGACCACGGCCGGAGCGGCGACCACCGCGAGGCGGCGGCGACGGCGGCGGGTACGGCCCCGGCGGGCGAGGCCGTCCACGTCGACCGGCGCCAGGTCGATGGGTGTGGTGCGGTCGAGGAGGTCGGTGATGTCAGGCATGGTGGAGCTCCTCCAGGGAGACGTCGAGCGACGTGCGCAGGGCGGCGATGGCCTTGTGGGTGAGCGACTTGACGGTGCCGGGGGCGCAGCTCAACTGCTCGGCCGTCTCGAGGACCGAGAGGCCGCCGTAGTAGCGGAGCACCAGGGCGGCCCGTTGGCGGGGCGGCAGCAGGGCGACCGCGGCCCGGATGACCAGCACGTCGGCCGGCTCGGCGATCGCGGCTGCGACCGAGACCGCCGGCGAACGACCTGCCACGAAGCGCCGGTTGGCCCGTTGCTCCGCGTAGCGTCGCCGCCACCACGACCGGGCCAGGTTCACGCCCACGCCGCAGAGCCAGCCGTGCGGCGACGCCATCGTCCGCACCCGGGGCCAGTGGAGGTGCAGGCGAACCAGCGTCTCCTGGGCCAGGTCCTCCGCCAACGGGCGTGAACCGACGTAGAGTGCGAGGAGGCCGACGAGGCGCGGGTACTCGTCCCGGCAGAGGTCGGCCAATGTCGTATCGTCTGAGTCGCTGCCCACACTGGTCGATCGCACGACGGCCACCTGAGGTTCACCTCGGAGACCGAGAATCCTCGGTCTCGGTTTTACGCAAGGTGACCAGGTCGCGCTAGCATGTCAAGCCGGCCCGGGGCCTCTTCACGTTGCTGTGCGAGCCCGGGAAGTCATCCCGTCGAAACGCTGTTGCAGACGGCGTAGCTCCACTCGACCAGGAGAGTTCTTCTGCCGAAACCGAAGGAAGACGCGATCGTTCTTGAAGGGACGGTGATCGAGCCGCTCCCCAATGCCATGTTCCGAGTAGAGCTCGAGAACGGCCACAAGGTATTGGCCCACATCTCCGGGAAGATGCGCATGCACTACATCCGCATCCTGCCGGGGGATCGCGTGCAAGTGGAGCTCACCCCGTACGACCTCAGCCGAGGCCGCATCACCTACCGCTACAAGTGACGAGAGAGCGATGAAGGTACGACCGAGCGTCAAGAAGATCTGTGAGAAGTGCAAGGTGATCCGCCGCCATGGGCGCGTGCAGGTCATCTGCGTCAACCCGCGCCACAAGCAGCGCCAGGGCTAGAGGGAACCGAAGGGCACACATGGCACGTATCTCCGGCGTCGACATCCCCCGCGAGAAGCGGTTGGAGATCTCGCTGACCTACATCTTCGGCATCGGGCGCACCCGGGCCAAGGACATCACCGCCGAGCTCGACATCGACCCGAACACCCGGGTCCGTGATCTGACCGACGACGAGGTTGCACGGATCCGCAACCACATCGAGGCCACGTTCAAGGTCGAGGGCGACCTGCGACGTGAGATCCAGCAGGACATCAAGCGCAAGATGGAGATCGGCTGCTGGCAGGGCCTGCGGCATCGCCGAGGCCTCCCGGTCCGGGGGCAGCGCACCCAGACCAACGCACGAACCCGCAAGGGCCCCAAGAAGACGGTCGCCGGCAAGAAGAAGGTTCGCAAGTAATGGCAAAACCCAAGCCCGGTGCCGCCCGCAGGCCCCGCAAGCGTGAGCGCAAGAACGTGACCCACGGGGTCGCCCACATCAAGAGCAGCTTCAACAACACGATCATCTCGTTCACCGACCAGAGCGGGAACGTGATCTCGTGGGCGTCGGCCGGCAACGTCGGCTTCAAGGGTTCCCGCAAGTCCACGCCGTTCGCGGCGCAGATGGCGGCCGAGGCCGCCGCTCGCCGGGCCATGGAGCACGGTGTGCGCAAGGTCGACGTGCAGGTGAAGGGCCCCGGCTCCGGCCGGGAGACCGCCATCCGCTCGATCCAGAACACCGGCATCGAGGTCACCGGCATCAAAGACGTCACCCCTGTTCCCCACAACGGCTGCCGCCCCCCCAAGCGGCGCCGGGTCTGAGGTCCCACAGCACATGTCCCGTTACACAGGGCCCAAAGCACGAGTTTCCCGCCGTCTCGGCGTCAACATCTGGGGTACGCAGGGCGAGAACCGCGCCCTCGACCGCCGGCCCTACCCGCCGGGCGAGCACGGCCGCAGCCGTCGCCGCAACCCCTCCGAGTACCTGATCCAGCTGCAGGAGAAGCAGAAGGCTCGCTTCACCTACGGCCTGAACGAGCGGCAGTTCCGGCGCCTCTACGACGAGGCCAACAAGACCAAGGGCGTCACCGGCGAGCAGATGCTGCAGCTGCTGGAGCGCCGCTTGGACAACATCGTCTACCGAGCAGGCTGGGCGGCGACGCGTCCCCAGGCCCGGCAGTTCGTCGGGCACGGTCACGTCGACGTGAACGGGAAGCGGGTCGACATCCCGAGCTACCGGGTGCGCAAGGGTGACGTGGTCACCGTGCGCGGCAAGGCGCGCGAGATGATCGTCATCCAGTGGAACCGTGATGTGCTCGACCGCACGCCCCCGCCGTGGCTGGACCGCGGCGACGAAGGATGGTCGGTGACCGTGCGCGAGTTCCCGCTGCGCGAGCACATCGACGTCCCCGTGCGCGAGCAGCTCATCGTCGAGCTCTACAGCAAGTAACCCCCGCCTGATCTTGTTAGTTGTAAGGGAGCACCCCGAATGCTGGTAATGCAGCGGCCTACGGTCGAGCCGATCGGTGACGAGGAGAGCAACCGGCAGCGCTTCGCCGTCGGTCCGCTCGAGCCCGGCTTCGGCCACACGCTGGGCAACTCGTTGCGCCGCACCCTGCTGTCGTCGATCCCCGGCGCGGCCATCACCCAGGTGCGCTTCGATGATGCCCTGCACGAGTTCGACACCATCCCCGGTGTCGTCGAGGACGTCACCGACGTGATCCTCAACCTCAAGGACATCGTCGCGATCAGCCACAGCGAGGAGCCGGTCACCGTGCGCCTCGACGTGCGCGGCCCGGCGGACGTCACCGCCGGCACGATCCAGACGACGTCCGACGTCGAGATCCTCAACCCCGACCTGCACCTGGCCACGCTGAACAAGACCGGGCGCCTGGCGCTCGACATCACGGTCAGCAAGGGTCGGGGCTACCGCTCGGCCGACGCCAACAAGTCGTCGGTGACGATCGGCGTCATCCCGGTCGACTCGATCTTCTCGCCCGTGCGCCGCGTCGCCTTCGACGTCGAGCCCACCCGGGTCGAGCAGTCCACCGAGTACGACCGGCTCGTGCTCGACATCGAGACCGACGGCTCCATCGCCCCCCGTGAGGCGCTGGCCTCGGCAGGCGACACGCTGCGCTCGCTGGTGTCGCTGGTGGCCGACATGAGCGACGAGCCCCAGGGCCTGGAGCTCGGCGAGCTGGCTGTCTCGGCCGCCGGGTCGCCCGATCTCGACCTGCCCATCGAGGAGCTCGACCTCTCCGAGCGCCCTCGCAACTGCCTCAAGCGCGCCCAGGTCAACACGGTGGGCGAGCTGCTCGGCAAGTCCGTCGACGACCTGCTGGCCATCACGAACTTCGGCCAGAAGTCGCTCGACGAGGTCATCGCCAAGCTCGACGAGCGCGGCCTCTCGCTGCACCAGAAGGACTAGGGACTCATGCCTGCGACTCCAAAGAAGGGCCGCCGCTTCGGCGGCAGCTCGTCGCACCAGAAGCTGATGATGGCCAACCTGGCGGCCAGCCTGTTCGCCGCCGAGGGCATCGTCACCACCGAGGCCAAGGCCAAGGCGCTGCGCCCGATCGCCGAGAAGCTGATCACCAAGGCGCGCAAGGGCACCAACCACCCGGACACGGCGCTGCACAACATCCGGCTGGTGGTGTCGTACCTCGGCGACAAGGAGATGGCCCACAAGCTGTTCTCCGAGATCGGCCCGCGCTACGCCGACCGCAACGGTGGCTACACCCGGATCCTGAAGCTGGGTCCTCGCCAGGGCGACAACGCACCGATGGCGCGCATCGAACTCGTCTGATGACTCGGACGGCGTCGTCATGACTCGTGATCTGCCCCCGGCAAGGCAACTCCGTTGCCGCCGGTGGCGCCGTCAAAGCCTCGCCGGCTCGGAGTCCGGTCCGACGACGGCTTAGGCGTTGACGCTCTTCGACCATGATGGCGGGCACCAAGTGAGAGCTCGTCTCCTGGTCGCGTACGACGGGTCGGGGTTCCACGGGTTCGCGCCGCAGCCCGAGGTGCCGACCGTCGCGGGCGCCCTGCGCGAGGCGCTGGAGAAGGTGCTCGGCGTCCCCGTCGAGTTGACCTGCGCCGGCCGCACCGACACCGGCGTCCACGCCTGGGGTCAGGTCGTGAGCTTCGACGCACCCGCCGAGCGGTTCGACCCGCCCAGCGTGCAGCGGTCGCTCAACCGCATCTGCGGTCCCTCGATCGTGGTGCGCGACGCGGCCGTCGTCGCCGACGACTTCGACGCCCGCCACTCGGCCACGGGGCGCACCTACCGCTACACGATCGTCAACCGCCCGGTGCCGGACCCCTTCATGGCGCACCTGGCGTGGCACGTCGACACCCGGCTCGACCTCGACCTCCTGCGCCTGGCCTGCGATCCGCTCATCGGCGAGCACGACTTCTCGGCCTTCTGCCGGAAGCCCAAGCGGCGTGACGGCCAGCCGGCGTCGATGACCCGCACCGTGCGGGCGGCGTCGTGGACCGATCTGGGGGAGGGGGTGCTGCGCTTCGAGGTGACGGCCAACGCCTTCTGCCACCAGATGGTGCGCAGCCTCGTCGGCACGCTGGTCGACGTGGGGACGGGTCGGCTCCACGCCGGTCAGATCCTCGGCATCCTGGCCGGCGGCTCCCGCGACGCCGCCGGCCCCCTGGCCCCACCACAGGGCCTGTGCCTCTGGCACGTCGAGTACCCGCCCGAGGCGAAATTGCGTTGATCCGGCCGCTATGTGCGGGTTTTCGGACGCAACTTCGGAGGGTGGGGACATAGCGTAGGGGTGTGACCGCGGGCGTGAGAGCGGTGGCCTGTCTCGGCGTGGGCATGGCCTTGTGGGTGCTGTTCGGCGCGGTGCGGGGCGCCGACGACTGGCAGGTGTCCGGGGGCGGCTACACGGTCGCCCTGTTGGTGGCGGGCGGTGCCTTCGGGCTGCTCGCACCGCCTCCGCAGTCCCGGCACCTGGCCACCGCGGGGCTCCTGGTCGTCCCCGGCCTGGCCACGCTCGTCGCCGCCGGCCCCGGCGCCCACCCCGGCGCCGTCTGGTGGTACGTGACGCTGCTCCTGGGGCTCTACGGTGCTGCGGGGACCCACCTCGTCGGCGTCGAACTGCGTCGGGCACTGCGATCCGAGCTGTCGCGGCTACTTCATCGCCGGTCGGCCTTGGCGGACGGGCCCGATAGCCGGTAGTCTTTTGCGCTGCTCAGCGCGCGCCGTGGCGTGCCCGAGCTGCCGTAGGAACCCCGAAGAGACAGCGCAGAGGACGTCGCGTGCCCACGTATAGCCCGAAAATCTCCGAGATCGAGCGTGCCTGGTACGTCGTCGACGCCGAAGGCCTGGTGCTGGGCCGTCTCGCCACCGAGGTCGCCAGCATCCTGCGAGGGAAGCGCAAGCCGATCTTCGCACCGCACCTCGACACCGGCGACCACGTCATCGTGATCAACGCCGACAAGATCGTGCTCACCTCCGGCAAGGCCGAGCGCAAGCCGGTCTACCGCCACTCCGGCTACCCGGGCGGCCTCAAGACCGAGACCTTCGCCCAGCTGCTGGCCCGCAAGCCCGAAGAGGCCGTGCGGAAAAGCATCAAGGGGATGCTCCCCAAGAACCGGCTGGGCCGTCAGATGCTCACCAAGCTCAAGGTCTACGCCGGCCCCCACCATCCGCACGCCGCCCAGCAGCCACAGGCGCTCGAGGTGGCTCATGCCCACGCTCGCACCGCCTAGGTAGGACCTGACACTGATGTCGAAGCCCCTCGTGCAATCAACCGGCCGCCGCAAGGGCGCCGTCGCCCGGGTCCGGGTCCGTCCCGGCACCGGCAAGATCACCGTCAACCAGCGTGACGTCGCCGTCTACTTCCCCTCCAAGGCGCACCAGATGATCCTCAGCGAGCCGCTGCGGGCCACCAGCACCGACGAGGTCTACGACATCGACGCCACGATGCATGGTGGCGGCGTGTCGGGCCAGGCCGGTGCGCTGCGCCTCGGCATCGCCCGGGCTCTGGTCGAGCTCGACGGCGAGACCCGGCCGACGCTGAAGAAGGCCGGCTTCCTCTCCCGCGACCAGCGTGAGAAGGAGTCGAAGAAGTACGGCCTCAAGAAAGCCCGCAAGGCGCCGCAGTACTCCAAGCGCTGATGGCCCGGGCTGGGGCTTCCGGCTTCGGCTGCTGAGCCATGCTGGAGTTCGGGACCGACGGTGTACGTGGCGTCGCCAACGTCGAGCTGACGCCCGAGCTCGTCCTCGCGCTCGGGCGCAGCGCCGCCCGGGTGCTGGGCGGCGGCCGTTGGGGCGTGGGGCGCGACACCCGTCGCTCCGGCTCGCTGCTGGAGGCCGCCTTCGCCGCCGGACTGGCCAGCGAGGGGGCCGACGTGGTCAGCCTCGGCGTGGCCCCCACCCCCGAGGTGGCCTGGTGGTCGGCGCTCGAGGGGGCGCCGGCGGCGATGGTCTCCGCGTCGCACAACCCCTTCCCCGACAACGGCATCAAGCTGTTCTCGGCCGGAGGTCGCAAGCTCGCCGACGAGGCCGAGGAGCGCCTCGAGGCCGAGCTGCGCCGGCTCACCAGTCGCGGCAACGGCCACGATCCGCTCACGCCACCGCCCGTCGGCGCCGCGGTGGGCACGGTCACGAGCCGGCCGCCGCACCAGGGCTACGGCGGGGCGGTGGCAGCGTCGATCGAGGGCCGGCGGCTCGACGGCCTCCGGGTGGTGCTCGACTGCGCCAACGGCGCCGCCTCGGTGGTCGCCCCGGAGGTGTTCCGGGCGCTGGGTGCTGAGGTCGAGCTGCTGCACTGCATGCCCGACGGCACCAACATCAACCACGAGTGCGGCTCCACTCACCCGGCGGCGTTGCAGGTGGCCGTCCACCGGACCGGGGCCGACGCCGGCGTGGCCTTCGACGGCGACGCCGACCGGGTGCTGCTGGTCGACGGCACCGGCCGGCTGGTCGACGGCGACCACATCATCGCCATCTGCGCCATCGACCTGGAGTCCCGGGGCCGGCTGGCCGACTCGACGGTGGTCGTCACCGTGATGACCAACCTGGGTTTCCGTCAGGGGATGGCCGACCGGGGCATCCACGTGGTCGACACCCGGGTGGGCGACCGCTACGTGCTGGAGGCCTTGGAGGCCGGGGGCTTCTCGCTGGGCGGCGAGCAGAGCGGCCACGTGATCTTCCGCGAGCTGGCGACCACCGGCGACGGGCTGCTCACCGCGGTCCAGGCGCTCGACGTCGTGATCCGGTCGGGCCGGCCGCTGGGCATGCTCGCCGACGAGGCCATGACCCGGCTGCCCCAGGTGCTGCGCAACGTGCGGGTCGACGGCAGCGCCGCCGACCAGATCGTCGCCGGCCTGGCCGGCGAGATCGCCGAGGTCGAGGCCGAGCTGGGCCGCAACGGGCGGGTACTGGTGCGGCCGAGCGGCACCGAGCCGCTGGTGCGGGTGATGGTCGAGGCTCCGACCGAGACGGCCGCCGACGCGGCCGCGTCGCGTTTGGTGGCGGCCGCGGAGGCATTGTCCTCACGCTGAGGCAATCTGTGCGGCCCAGCAGCTGACGACAGACACGTACTGGGGAGGACGGGCGATGCAGCCCATGCAGCCACCGATGCCGCCGGGCCCGCCTGGTCCGCCCATGCCTCCGGGTCCACCCATGCCTCCGGGGCCGCCGTTCCCCCCGGGTCCGCCCATGCCGCCCGGTCCGCCGACCGGTCCGCCGGGGCCGCCCTACTACGGCGAGCCGGAGCCGCCCCCGAAGCGGAGCTGGGTGCTGCCCGTGGGCATCGGTGCGGTCGTCGGCACGCTGATCGGCGTCGCCGTGTGGGTGACGATGTCGGGTGGCGACGACGACGGCGAGGAGATCGGCGGCGGCCCCAGCACCACGGTCACGGAGCCGGTGACCACCACCGGCGACACGGTGCCCCCGGACGAGCCGACCGGCGCTGCGGCGTCGCTCACCGGCACCTGGCAGGGGACGTACGTCTGCAGCCAGGGCGAGACCGGGATGACGCTCACGGTCGTCGACTCCGCCGGCGACCTCGACGCGATCATCGAGTTCTACGAGGTCGACAGCAACCCCGGCGTGCCCAGCGGCGCCTTCGCCATGGAAGGCACGTCGGCCGACGGTGCGGTGTCGCTCGAGGGCACCGAGTGGATCGACGAGCCCGAGGGCTACGTGATGGCCGGCATCGAGGCCGAGGTCACCGGGAGCGGCGAGGTCCAGCAGCTGGCCGGCAGCGTCGACGGCGAGGGCTGCACCACCTTCACGCTCGACCGGACCTCCACCGAGCCCTGGTACGTCGGCACCTGGGAGGGCGGCTACGACTGCGGGCAGGGCCTGACCGGCCTCACGCTCACCGTGGCCGACCCCGGCGACGGCAACGTCGAGGCCACGTTCGCGTTCTACGAGGTGCCGGAGAACCCCGGCGTGCCCGGCGGCAGCTACCGGCTGGAGGGCAGCTACGCCGACCACGGCCTGACGCTCGACGGCGTCGAGTGGATCGAGCAGCCCGACGGCTACGTCATGGTCGCGCTCCAGTCCGACTTCATCACCCGCCCCACCCACTTCGCCGGCAAGGTCCTCGACCCGTCGTGCACGGCGTTCCTCCTGGCCAAGCAGCCGAGCGAATAGGCCCCGGCGTTCATCCACGGGCCAGGTGGGGGCCACCCGGGCGGTCGAGTTCGTAGACTCGAACCTCATGTGCGGGATCATCTCGGTGGTGCGCGGCCCCGGTCGTCGCCAGCAGCTCGAACCTCAGTCCGTGACGTCGCCGCTGCGAGGCGCGCTCGACGCCCTCGCGGAGGAGTCGACGCTGGCCGCCGCCTGCGACCGGGCAGCCGCCGAGGTCGAGGCCGCCGACCGGCTGCTGCGGTCCACCGACGGCGTCGGCACCCTGGTCCACGACCGGCGGCTGCTGCTCGAGGTCGAGGACGTCAGCGCCCAGCTCGGTGAAGCCCTGGCCGCCATCGAGGCCCGCCTCGACGCCGGCGACGAGGGGCTCGCCCCCGCCGAGCTCGAGCGCACGAACTCGGCGGTCGTGCGGCTGAAGGACGCCGTGTGGGCGGTGGCGCAGGACCGGGTGCACACCGCCCGCGCTGTCGCCGACCTGGCCGGCAGCGAGCCCGGCTGGGCTGCGGTCGAGGGCTACACGTCGATCCAGCAGGCCCTCGTCGCCATCGACCGGCTCGAGGTGCGGGGCCGCGACTCCGCCGGCATGCATGTGCTGGTCCGGGGCCACGGCCTCGATCTCGACAGCCCGGGCGTCGCCCGCCTGCTGGCCGAGCGGGTGGCCGACCCGCTGTTCCGCACCGGCACCGTCCGCACCCCCGACGGGCTCCTGGCGTTCGTCTACAAGGCCGCCGCCGAGATCGGCGAGCTGGGCGACAACACCAAGGCCATGCGGGCCGCCATCCGGGCCGACGAGCTGCTGCGGCTGGCGCTGCGCTCCGACGAGGCCGTCGCCACCGTGCTGGGCCACACCCGCTGGGCGTCGATCGGGATCATCTCCCAGGCCAACACCCACCCGCTCGACAGCTACGAGACCGACCGCGCCGACGGCCCCTACGTCATCGGGGCGCTCAACGGCGACGTCGACAACTTCGCCGACCTCAAGGCCGCCGACGGGCTCTGCATCGCCCCCGAGATCACCACCGACGCCAAGGTCATCCCGACGCTGGTGTCACGCCGGCTGGCGGCGGGCGACGACCTGGCCACCGCCTTCCGCAACACGGTGGCGGCGTTCCAGGGCTCGACCGCCGTGGCGGCCAGCGCCTCGGCCTACCCCGACAAGGTCATGTTCGGGCTCCGGGGCAGCGGGCAGGGCCTCTACGTCGGCCTGGCCGACGGCGCCTACGTGGTGGCCAGCGAACCCTACGGCGTCGTCGAGCTGACCAGCCGCTACCTGCGCCTCGACGGCGAGACCCCGGCCAACCCCGACAACCCCACGGCCAGCCGGGGGCAGATCGTGGTGCTCGACGGGGCCCGGGCCGGCACGCTGGAGGGCATCGAGCGCATCGCCTACGACGGCACGGTGCTGCCGGTGGGCGAGGACGATCTGACCTCCGCCGAGATCACCACCCGCGACATCGACCGCGGCGACTTCCCCCACTTCCTGCTCAAGGAGATCACCGAGGCGCCGGCCAGCTTCCGCAAGACGCTGCGGGGCAAGCTGGTGGACCGCGACGGCGAGCTGGCCGTGGCGCTGGGGTCGGACGTGCTGCCCGACGACCTGCGGGCGGCGCTGCGATCGGGGGCCGTCAAGCGCATCATCACCATCGGCCAGGGCACCGCCGCGGTCGCTGCGCAGGGCCTGGCGGCGGCGCTCGACCTGTTCTGCGGCTCCACGCCGCTGCGGATCGAGTCGCGGCTGGCGACCGAGCTGTCGGGCTTCGGGCTGCGGCCCTCGATGGACGACACGCTGGTCGTCGCCATCAGCCAGTCGGGCACCACCACCGACACCAACCGCACGGTCGACCTGGTGCGGTCGCGGGGGGCGAAGGTGGTCGCCGTCGTCAACCGGCGCCAGAGCGACCTCACCGACAAGGCCGACGGCGTGCTCTACACGTCCGACGGGCGCGACGTCGAGATGTCGGTGGCGTCGACCAAGGCGTTCTACAGCCAGATCGCGGCCGGGTTCCTGCTGGCCGCCGCGGTGGCCGACGAGGTCGGCGGAGTGGTCGAGCAGGGCCTCCTCGCGGCGTTGCGGGAGCTGCCCACGGCCATGACCGAGGTCATCGCCCGGCGTCCCACCATCGCCGAGGCCGCCCACCAGCTCGCCCCCGGCAAGCGCTACTGGGCCGTCGTCGGCAACGGGCCCAACCGGATCGCCGCCGCCGAGGTGCGCATCAAGCTGTCGGAGCTCTGCTACAAGTCGATCGCCAGCGACGGCACCGAGGACAAGAAGCACATCGACCTGTCGGCCGAGCCCCTGATCCTGGTGTGCGCCGCCGGGCTGGAGGGCTCCACCGCCGACGACGTGGCCAAGGAGGTGGCGATCTACCGGGCACACAAGGCCTCGCCGATCGTCGTCGCCACCGACGACCAGTCGCGCTTCGGCGCGGCGCTCCACGTGCTGGCGGTGCCGCCGACCCACCCCGCCCTGGCGTTCGTGCTGTCGGCGATGGTCGGGCACCTGTTCGGCTACGAGGCGGCGCTGGCCATCGACGCCCTGGCGCTGCCGCTGCGGTCGGGTCGGGCCGCCATCGAGATCATCACCCGGGACGCGGCGGCCGACGGCTCCACCGTGTCCGGCGACGTGCTGCTGCGGCGGCTGCGGACCGAGCTGGCCCCGGTCGCCCGCGGCTACTTCGACGGGCTGCGCGTCGGTTCGTACAACGGCCAGCTGGAGGCCTCGACGGCCGTGCGGCTGGCGGTGCTGCTCCGCTACGCCGCCGGGGTCATCCCGCTGGAGGCGTACCAGATCGACGAGGGCAAGGTCGGCACGCCGGCGGTGCTGGTCGACGACCTGACGGCCTCCCTGAGCGCCGCAATCGAGGAGCTCACCCGCCCGATCGACGCCATCAAGCACCAGGCCAAGACCGTCACGGTGGGCATCTCCCGCAGCGACGAGACCCTGCTCACGGTGCCGCTGGTGCAGGAGCTGCTGGCCGCCGGTGCGCCGCGGGACAGCCTCACCTACGCCGTGCTCCGCACGCTGGCCGACGTCAGCCCGGCGTTCGCCGAGGTGCGGGGCTTCACCCGGTACCGCATCGAGAACGTCACCGACGACGCCACCGCCACGATCACCGTGGTCGACCGGGGCGGCATCGCCCGCGACCTCACCAGCCGCTCGCTGCGGTCGCCGCGGCTGCGGGGCACCAAGCACCGGGTGGCCAACGAGCGCGAGGTGCTGATCGCCCGGGGCCGCAGCGACGGGCGGCCGATCGTGCTGGTACCCGAGGTGAAGGACGGCCAGACCGTCGGCCTCACGCTGCTGCACGTGCGCTTCGCCGACCTGCTGCCCACGTCGACGGCCCGAGGGGTCCTGCAGGGCTACCGCAACCGCTACGCGGTGCTGCGCGACGCGGTGCAGGAGACCGAGCCGACGTTCCGCGACGACGTGCTGGCCACGATCCCGGTCGTCGACCTGATGACCGAGCCGATCAACCAGCTCGCCGACCGCTGGCATGTCTGAGGCACCGGCGCCGGTCGAGCCGGGGCCCGATCCCCGGGTGTCGACCGGGCCGCTGCCGACGGTGGGGCCGGTGCTGGGGGTGGGCGTCGACCTGTGCGACGTCGAGCGCCTGCGGGCCGCCATGCAGCGGACGCCCGGCATGCGCAGCCGGATCTTCAGCGAGGCCGAGCAGGAGTACTGCGAGCGCCGGAGCGACCCGGCCGAGCGCTACGCCGCCCGGTTCGCCGCCAAGGAGGCCGTGCTGAAGGCGATGGGCTGCGGGCTCGGGTCGTGCGCGGTGCGCGACATCCAGGTGTTCAACGAGAAGACGGGGGCGCCGCGGGTCGTGCTGGTCGACACCGCCGCCCGCCTGGCCGCCGAGAAGGGCGTGGCGGGCTGGCACCTGAGCCTCACCCACACGTCCTCGCTGGCCCAGGCCACCGCCCTCGCCCTGGGACCTGACCCTCAGGGGTAGATTCGCAAGCCGGATGTTGCCCGTCGTCACGCCCGAGGAGATGGCCGCGGTCGACGCTGCCGCCCCGGAGCCGGTCGACGTGCTGATCGGGCGGGCCGGCGCCGCAGTGACCCGGGAGGCCCTCCGGCTGCTGGGCGGCACGTACGGGCGGCGGGTGCTCGTGGTCGCCGGCAAGGGCAACAACGGCAACGACGGGCGCGACGCCGCGGCGCGGCTGTCGCGGCGCGGCGTGCGGGTGCTGGTCGTGGCGGCCGGCTCGGAGCCTCCCTGGTCCTCTCCGCCGCCGGACCTCGTGATCGACGCCGCCTACGGCACGGGCTTCCACGGCACGTACGAGGCGATGCCCCGGCTGGGGGCCGAGGTACCGGTGCTGGCCGTCGACATCCCCAGCGGCGTGGACGGCCTGACCGGTGCCGTCGGCGGTCGGCCCTTCGAGGCGACCCGGACGGTGACGTTCGCCGCTCTGAAGCCGGGGCTGCTGTTCCCACCGGGCAGCGAGCTCACGGGCGACGTGGTCGTCGCCGACATCGGGCTCGACGTGTCGGACGCCCGCTGTGGCGTGGTCGAACGTGACGACGTCGTGCGCTGGGTGCCGCCGCGGGCCACGACCGCCCACAAGTGGCAGGCCGCCGTGGTGCTGGTGGCCGGATCGCCGGGGATGACCGGTGCCGCCCACCTCGCTGCCCGGGCCGCGCAGCGCTCCGGCGCCGGGATGGTGCGGGTGGCGACGCCCGGCGTGCTCGACGATCCTCAGCGGCCCACCGAGGCCGTCGGTGTGCCGGGGCTCGACGCCGACGACTGGGACCAGGTGGTCCTCGGGCAGCTCGACCGGGCGGGTGCGTTGGTGGTCGGCCCCGGGCTCGGGCAGGGCAACGGCACCGCCGCACGAGTGCGGCGCCTGGTGTCCTCGTCACCCGAGGTCGCGGTGCTGGTCGACGGCGATGGGCTCACCGCCCTCGACCAGGAGGCCGCCGAGGTTCTGTCGGGGCGCTCGGTCCCGGCGGTGCTGACCCCCCACGACGGCGAGTTCGCCCGCCTGGCCGGCTCGCCGCCGGGCGCCGACCGCATCGCCGCGGCCCGGTCGCTGGCGTCTCGCGTGGCCGCGGTCGTCCTGCTGAAGGGCCCGACGACGGTCGTCGCCCACCCCGGCGGCCGGGCCCGCGTGGTCACCGAGGGCGACGCCCGCCTCGCTACGGCGGGGACCGGCGACGTCCTCTCCGGCTGCATCGGGGCCCTGCTGGCCCGGGGTGTCGACCCCTTCGACGCCGCGGCCGCCGGGGCCTGGCTCCACGGGCGCGCCGCCCACCACGGTCCCCGGGAGGGACTGGTCGCCTCCGACGTCGTCGACCTGTTGCCGGAGGCGTTCGCCGACCTGCGAGGGGAGGGCTGATGGCGAGGGCCTGGGCCGACATCGACCTCGACGCCGTCCGCCACAACGTCCGCACGCTGCGCCAGGAGGTCGCACCGGCCCGGTTCTGCGCCGTGGTCAAGGCCGACGGCTACGGCCACGGGGCCGTGCGCGTGGCACAGGCCGCGCTGGCCGCCGGTGCCGACTGGCTGGCGGTGGCCCAGATCCCCGAGGCCGCCGCCCTGCGCGGTGCCGGGATCGACGCCCCGCTGCTGGTGCTGTCCGAGCCCCGGGCCGACGAGATCGACGTCGCCGTGGGCCTCGAGGCCCGGCTCACCGTCTACACGTCGGACATGGCGATCGCCCTGGCCGACACGGCCCGGCGCCGGAACGCACCCCCGGTCAACGTGCACCTCAAGGTCGACACCGGCATGCGGCGGGTCGGGGTCGACCCCGGCGACGTCCTGGCCCTGGCCAAGACCATCACCGAGAGCCCCCGCCTCCAGCTGGAGGGCGTGCTCACCCACCTGCCGGTGGCCGACGAGCCCGGCAACCCGTTCAACGACCAGCAGATCGAGCGGTTCGAGGCGGTGCTCGACGACCTGCGCCGCGCCGGGATCGAGCCGCCGCTCCGCCACGCCGCCAACTCGGCCGGGGCCCTGTGCCTTCCCGCCACCCGCTACGACCTTGTGCGCTGCGGCATCGCCACCTACGGGCTGCCCCCGGCCCCGGCGCTCGACGGCCTCGTCGACCTGCGCCCGGCGCTCAGCCTGACGACCGAGGTGGCGTTCGTGAAGCGGGTGCCGTCCGGGCAGGGGATCTCCTACGGGCTGCGGGAGCGCACGGTGCGCGACACGGTGATCGCCACCATCCCCATCGGCTATGCCGACGGCGTGTTCCGGGCGCTGCCCTTGGGCGGCGCCGAGGTGCTGATCCACGGGCGTCGCTGCCCGATGGTCGGCGTGGTGACGATGGACCAGCTGATGGTCGACTGCGGTCCCGGTGCCGACGTGCGGCCCGGCGACGACGTCGTGCTCCTCGGCGCGCAGGGCGACGAGCGGGTCACCCCGGACGAGTGGGCCGCCAAGCTGGGCACCATCTCCTACGAGGTCGTCTGCGCCCTCGGGCCCCGCGTCGAGCGGCGTTACTCGTCGTGATCACCGACGTCCCGGGGGTGCGCGTCGGCCACTGGACCGACTCGGCGGCGCGGACCGGGTGCACGGTGGTGCTGCTGCCCGAGGGGACGGTGGCGTCGGGTGAGGTGCGGGGCGGCGCTCCGGCCACCCGGGAGACCGACCTGCTCCACCCCACGCGGGCCGTCACCCGGCTCGACGCGCTGCTGCTGACCGGCGGCTCGGCGTTCGGGCTGGCGGCGGCCGACGGGGTGGTGCGGTTCTGCGAGGAGCGGGGTCTGGGCGTGCCGACGCCGGCGGGCCCGGTGCCGATCGTGGTGGCCTTGGGCCTCTTCGACCTGGCCGTCGGCGACCCGACCGTCCGTCCGGGCGTGCCGGAGGGCTACGCGGCCTGCGAGGCCGCGGTCGCGGGCGAGTTCCCGCTGGGTGCCGTGGGCGCGGGGACGGGCGCCACGGTGGGGTCGTCGTCGCCCGGCGGCGATCGGCGGCCGGGCGGCATGGTCTCCGCCTCGGCGCGATCGGGCGACCTGGTGGTGAGCGCCCTGGTGGCGGTGAACGCCTTCGGGGCGCCGGGTGTCGAGGACAGCCGTCTGCCCCCGATGCCGGGCGCGCTGCTCGGCAACACGACGATCGGCCTGGTCGCCACCAACGCCCGCCTCGACAAGGTCGGGTGCCACCTGCTCGCCCAGTCCGCCCACGACGGCCTGGCCCGTGCCGTCTTCCCGGCTCACACCAGCTTCGACGGCGACGCCTTCGTCACCGCCGCCGTCCACTCCCTCGACACCCCGACCGACCTCGACACGGTCCGGGCGCTGGGTGTCCACGCCGTGGCCGAGGCCATCCGCTCGCTCCCCTGACCCGCGTCCAGACCCGGTCGTTGCGGCTCCTACACTCTCGGCCGGATCGTCACGCAGAGTCTGCTGGGAGTTCACGTGGTCGCGACTGTCACGCAAGGGCGTGATGCCGAAGCCGAGTCGCCGGCCGCGGCCGTCCCGGCGGAGTCGCGGCGGCACGGCTGGCTGCTGCTCGCGGCGCTGTTGTGCGCCTTCGGCATCCGGGTCGCGATCGGTCTGACCGACGACGCTCCGTCCACCGACGAGACCGCCTACCTGCGTTCCGGGATCTCGCTCGTCGAAGGCGACGGGTTCGAGCGCGACGGTCACCCCGAACTGCACTTCCCGCCCCTCGTGCCGGCCCTGCTCGGGCTCGGCAGCCTGGTGCTCGACGACGCCCACATGGGTGCCGTGTGGCTCACGATCCTGGCGGGGACCGCGGTGGTCGTGCCGCTGAGCCTGCTGGCCCGCCGGGTGGGCGGTCCGGGGGCGGGCGTCGCCGCGGCCTGGATCGCGGCCCTGGCGCCGGCGGTCGCCACGTCGCCGACCAACCGGGGGGCGGGCTCCGAGGCGGCCTACGTCCTGCTGGTGGTGCTCGCGCTGTGGTGGGTGGTCGACGCCGCCGACCACCGGGACGGGGCACGGGCGCGGCGGGTCGCCGCCGCGGGCGCGATGGTCGGCCTGGCCTACCTGACGCGCCCGGAAGGCCTGTTCGTGGGCGTGCCGCTGGGGATCGCCGTGCTGGTGCTGGCCCGCCGGCGTGACGAACCCGGCGTGGGCCCGTCGCGGCGGCGGACCGTCGGGCTCGTCGCCGCCTTCGTCGTGCCGATCCTGCTGTGCCTCGCCCCGTACGCCACCTACCTCCACGGGAACACCGGTCGCTGGGAGCTGACCGCCAAGACCCAGGACGCGTCCATCGAGGCCTGGCAGGCTGTCGCCCGGGCCGACCGCCAGGCCCGCGACCAGGTGCTCTACGCCCTCGACGACACGGGCTACGCCTTCTCGACCGAGCGCACCTCGCTGCCGGCGCTGGCGCTCGACGATCCGGGGGGCTACCTCGTCGTGCTCCGCTCCAACGTGGCCGAGCTGGCCCAGGCGGTGGTGAACCCGACCTCCGGGCAGTTCTTCGCGTGGCTGCTGCTGCCGCTGCCCGTGTGGGGGCTGGTCGGCCTGGGCCTGTGGCGCCACCGCAGCTCGCGCCCGATCCAGCTGCTGGTCGCCGTGGCGGCGCTACCGGTGGCCACCTCGCTCGTGTTCTTCGTGCAGCCCCGCTACCTGATGGCGGCGGCGACGCTGGCGGTCGTGCCGGCCGCCGTCGCCCTGGCGGGCTTCGCGGGGAGCGCTCGGCGCTGGCTCACCGCCGGGGTCGTCGGGCTGCTGGTCCTCTCGTCGGTGCAGGCGTTCGACGGCCCGGGCGGGTGGTGGCACCCGGCCGACCACACCGACCAGCAGGCCGCCGGCGAGTGGCTGGCGGCGCACACCGACGGCGGCGACCGGGTGATGACCCGCAGCATGATCGTGAGCTACTACGCCGATCGGCCCGCGATGGCGATCCCGTACGCCGAGATCGACGGGATCGTCGACTTCGGTCGCCACTACGGCGCCCAGTACCTGGTGGTCGACTGGTACACCGTGAAGCGCCTGCGCCCGCAGCTGCGTGAGCTCCAGTCCGTCGACGCGGTGCCGGGGCTGCGCCTCGTCCACGAGACCACCCGCGAGGGCCGCACCACCCGCGTCTTCGCCTTCGACCCGGCACCCCCGGCCGACGTCCCGATGGGGCCGCCCCTGAGCTTCGTCGGCGACGGCGCTGCCTGACCGCCCGGCTTCGGGACGGGTTCCCCACTGTCAGTAGGCTCCTGGCGTGTCCCTGTTGTGCGCCTACACGCGTTCCGTGGACGAGACGCGAGCGCTCGCCGGAGCCTTGTCGGGGGTCGTCCGGGGCGGTGACCTCGTCCTGCTCGCCGGCGACCTCGGTGCCGGGAAGACGGCGTTCGTCCAGGGGCTCGGTCAGGGCCTGGGCGTGACCGAGCCGATCACCAGCCCCACCTTCACGCTCGAGCAGCGCTACGACAGCGACCCCATGCTCCACCACCTCGACGTCTACCGGCTGGAACAGCTCAACGAGGTGCTCGACCTGGGGGTCTCCGAGCTGCTCGACGAGGGGGGCGTGGTGGTGGTCGAGTGGGGCGACGCGGTGCTGCCGGTCGTGCCCAACGACTACCTGAAGGTGCGGTTGAGCCTGGGCGAGTCGCTCGACGACCGCATCGTCACCCTCCGCACGGTGGGTCCCGGGTGGGCCGATCGCGCCTTCGCCCTGGCCGATGCCACCGCTCCCTGGCGCAAGCCGCCGGAGGAGGGCGCATCGCCATGCTGATCCTCGGCATCAGCACCTCCACGCAGCAGGTGGGGTGCGCCATCGGCGGCCACGAGGGGGTGCTCGCGTCGGTGCAGTCGGCGCGGGGCAAGCGTCACGCCGAGACGCTGGTGCCCGCGATCGACGTGCTGCGGCGCCAGGCGCAGGTCGACCTGTCCGAGCTCGGGTGCGTGGCGGTCGACCTCGGCCCCGGGCTGTTCACCGGCCTGCGGGTGGGGATCGCCACGGCGAAGGCGCTGGCGCACGCGCTGCGGGTGCCCATGATCGGGGTGCCCAGCCTCGACCTGGTGGCGTTCCCGGTGCGGTGGACGCCGCGGCTGATCGTGGCGGCGATCGACGCCCGGCGCGGCGAGCTGTTCGTCGCCACCTACCGGCAGGTGCCCGGTGGCATCCAGCGGATCGGCGACTACCGGGTGAGCTCGCCGAAGGACCTCGCCACCGACCTGCTGGCGAACCGGGACGACGTGCTGCTGGTGGGCGACGGGGCGATGCGCTACGCCGACGAGTTCGAGGACCTCGCCAGCGTGGAGCTGGCCGACCAGGGCCTCGCCTACCCGTCGCCGGCGTCGCTGGTGCAGCTGGCGCACGCCCAGGCGTTGCGGGAGCAGTTCGTGAACTCGTGGGACCTGGAGCCGCTGTACCTCCGGGCTCCGGACGCGGCGATCAACTGGTCGACCCGCGACGGCGTGGTGAAAGCCGACCCGGAGGGGGCAGCGGGCCTCCTGGATGGCACGCTGGGCGAAGCGGCGGATACGACTGGAGACGAATGACAGGCCCCCGCCGTGGCGATGCGACCTGAGCCACACGACGAACCCCAGAGCCAGCACCCGACGGTGGTCATCGCCACCATGCGCCGCCGCCACCTGCGCGGCGTCCTGCAGATCGAGCAGCAGGTCTACCCCCGGCCGTGGACGTTCGGGCTGTTCCTCAGCGAGCTCGGCCAGCGCTCCACCCGGCTGTACCTGGTCGCTCGGGTCGGGCACCGGGTGGTCGGCTACCTGGGCATGCTGCGCAGCATCGACGACGGGCACATCACGACCATCGCCGTCGATCCGGCGTGGCAGCGTCGGGGCATCGCCAGCCGCCTTCTCGCCGTGTCGGCCCGGGCCGCGGCCACCCGGGGATGCCGCAACCTGACGCTGGAGGTGCGGGTCAGCAACCTCGGCGCCCAGGCGCTGTACCGGCGCTTCGGCTTCGTGCCGGCGGGGATGCGCAAGGGCTACTACCCGGAGAACGGCGAGGACGCCATGGTCATGTGGGCCACCGACGTCGACGAGCCTGCCTACGCCCGCCGCCTTGGCGACATCGAGGCCGACATCGGCGGCCTCACGGTGATCGAGGGCGACTGGATCTGAGCCCTTCGCGGGGTGACCGCCCCGCAACCCCGGAGGCGGGTCGGAGCTGCGGGGCGGAACCTGGCTCCCGCCCGATCAGCTCCCCCCGTTCCCAGGCCCCAACCGCTCCAGCACCCGATCGATCTTCCCGCCCAGCGTGTCCTGCACCTGGTCGATCTTCTGGTTCAGCGTCTCCTGCACCAGGTCGACCTTCTGGTCCAGGCCGTCGAACTTCTGGTTCAGGGTGTCGAGTCGGTCGCCATGTTGGGACTGGGTCTGTTCGATCCGCTCGAAGCGGGAGGTGTGCTGGGCGAGGATGTCCTCGATCCGCTCGAAGTGGGCGGTGTGGTGTTCTTGGGCTCGCTTGACGTCGCGGAGGTCGAGGCCACACTTGATGACATCATCGTGGATCTGACCGAGCGAGGAGTTGGGCGGGCGGCGGCGGGTGGGTTGCTCATCGAGGGGTTGGTCGGCACTGCTCATTGGTGGGCAGATTAGACGCGGCAGAAGCTGGGAAGCACGGAAAATCCGCGAAGAATCCTGATAATCCGCGAAATGGGATGTCAGGAGGTCTGGCCGCCGCCAACCAAAGCCAGCCGTTGGGTGTTCGCATCGGGGGCGTTGACGCGAGAGGCTGGGGGGCGATGGCTGACCGGATCCTGGGCATCGAGACGTCGTGCGACGAGACCGCGGCGGCAGTGGTCGACGGGGCGCGCCTCGTGCGCTCGTCGGTGGTGGCCAGCCAGATCGACCGCCACGCCCGCTTCGGTGGCGTCGTGCCCGAGATCGCCAGCCGTGCCCACGTCGAGCTGCTCACCCCGGTGGTGGCGCAGGCGCTGGTCGAGGCCGGCCTGTCGGACGACGAGGTCGACGCGGTCGCCGCCACCACCGGCCCCGGGCTGGTCGGCGCCCTGCTGGTGGGCCTGAGCGCCGCCAAGGCGTTCGCCCTCGTCTGGGACGTGCCGTTCGTCGCCGTCAACCACCTCGAGGGCCACCTCTACGCGGCGTTCCTGGAGGAGCCCGACCTCGAGCTCCCGGTCGTCGTCCTGCTGGTCTCCGGCGGCCACACCCTGCTCGTGCACATGAAGGAGCACGGCCACTACGAGCTGCTGGGCACCACCATCGACGACGCCGCCGGCGAGGCGTTCGACAAGGTGGCCCGCTACCTGGGCCTGGGCTACCCGGGCGGTCCCGTGATCGACCGCCTGGCGACGTCCGGCGACCCCGAGGCCGTCCGCTTCCCCCGGGCCATGCTCGACCGTGACTACGACTTCAGCTTCAGCGGTCTGAAGACGGCGGTCGTCAACCACGTGCGCACCCACCCCGACGACGCCGTCGAGGACGTCGCCGCCAGCTTCCAGGAGGCCGTGGTCGACGTGCTGGTGACCAAGGCCATGCGGGCGGCCCGCGATGTCGGCGCCAAGGGCATCTGCCTCGGCGGGGGCGTGGCCGCCAACCGGCAGCTCCGCCAGCGCCTGGTGGCGGCCTGCGCGGCCGACGGGCTGCGGCCTTTCGTCCCGAGCCTGGCCATGTGCACCGACAACGCCGCGATGATCGCCGCCGCGGGCTGGTGGCGCCTGCAGTCCGACGGCCCGTCACCGCTCGACACCGGGGCGACACCGAACCTTCGCCTGGTCTGACCCGCCCCTGCCGGCCGACCGCCGGTAGCGTGGCCGGCCGTGGGGGAGCTCTGGGGTAGTGAGCGGGCGCCGCGCATCGACCGGCGCACCTTCATGGCCGGCATGGTGGCAACCGCTGTCGCCGCGGCCGCCTGCAGCAGCAACGACGACGACAGCGGCGACGGCGGCAACGACCGCGACGCCGACGTCGCCGAGCGGCGCGACCTGCCTCCCGTCCCCGACGGCCTGGCCGCCGAGGTCTTCGCCCTGGGGGTCGCCTCGGGCGACCCGCTGCCCGACTCGGTGATCCTGTGGACTCGCCTCGTGGCCGACGGGACGGTCCCCGATGGGGCCATCGGCACCACCGACCCGGTCCCGGTCGCCTGGCAGGTCGCCACCGACGAGGACTTCGAGGACGTCGTGATCGAGGGCAGCGTGGCGGCCGACGAGGCGCTGGGCCACTCCGTGCACATCGAGGTCGGCGGTCTCGACCCCGACACCTGGTACTGGTACCGCTTCACCGTCGACGACCGCACCAGCCCGGTCGGCCGGGCCCGCACGGCACCCCGCCCCGCCGACGTCCCCGACGTCGTCCGCTTCGCCTTCGCCTCCTGCCAGAACCGCCAGGACGGCTTCTGGACCGCCCACGCCTACCTGGCCGAGGAGGACGTCGACCTGGTCTTCTTCCTCGGCGACTACATCTACGAGGGACCGCCCGAGGC
>DATHJB010000075.1 GCA_035316325.1 Acidimicrobiales bacterium | reverse complement strand
CACCAGGGCCACCACCACCGGGACGACCGGGACCACCGCCGCCCCCGAAGGGACGACCGGCGCCACCGACCGACGGGCCGGAGCGACCGCCGCCACGGTTGCCGACGCCGACACCACCGGCGCTGCCACGACCGGGGCCGGAGCGCGCCGCGGGACCACCACGGCCACCCTGGCCGGGCGGGGGCGGGATCGGCTTGCCCGACGACGACACCGGCGGACCGGGCGGCGGCGGGATGGGCTTGCCCGACCCGGAGACGGGCGGACGGGCCTGCGGCGGGGCCGGAGCCTGCGAGCGGCCGGCGGGCGGCGGCGTAGGACGCGGCGGGCGAGGCGCACGGGCGGCCGGCGCGATGGGTTCGGGCCGCGGGACGGAAGTCGGCGCTGGCGCTGGCGCGGGAGCGGGCGCGGCCGGCTTGGGCGCCTCGGTCGGGCGCGGCGGCGGAGTGCCCTCGGGCCGACGGGCGGCCGGCGGACGCTCACCGCCGGACGACGTGACGAGCGGCTTGGCCGCGGCGGGGCGCGGTGCCGGACGGGGCGGGGCCGCGGGCGGCGGGATGGCCCGGCGCGGTGATCCGGTCGGCGCCGGCTGCGAGGAGGTGGGCGCGCCGGCGGATGCCGCGGCTGCGGGTCGCTCAGCGGAAGCCGGCGTGCTCTCGGCGGGGCCGGGCGCGGACGTGTCGGCGGCCGGTGCCGTGGTGGCAGCCGGGGCCCGGTCCTCCAGCTGTGCCGGCGGGGCCGGACGCGGAGGTGGTGAGGTGGGGCGGAGCGGGGCCGACGAGTTGCCGGAGTTCGTCGCCTTCGTGGCCTTGACCGGTTCCGGTGGCTGCTCGTCGCGGATCAGCCCATCGCGCTCGGCCCGACGCCGGACGCGGTCGGCTTGCGCCTCCTCGATGCCCGAGGAATGCGTCTTCACCCCGATCCCCAACGCCACGCAGAGGTCGAGGGATTCCTTGTTCGTCAGCCCTAGCTCTTTGGCAAGCTCGTGGACCCGGATCTTCGCAGCCAAGTTCTTCCTGACCAGCCCTTCATCGTGTTGCTGGGCGCGCATCGCGCACGTATTGGCGCAATCGCAGTTCCCTATCCTCGCGCAGTCCGCGTCAACGGCACGAACACTGTGCCAACGGATGCTTACTGGCGCCTGCTACGTGCACGGAATGCACGCTGAAACGCACCTCGGCGCTCGGCCGTTGCACGACAT
This sequence comes from Acidimicrobiales bacterium, assembly GCA_035316325.1. Classification (NCBI taxonomy): domain Bacteria; kingdom Bacillati; phylum Actinomycetota; class Acidimicrobiia; order Acidimicrobiales; species Acidimicrobiales bacterium. The sequence continues at coordinate 96,640 of DATHJB010000075.1, read as the reverse complement.
GCGTCGAGCGTGTCGACACAGAGCCAAGCGCCGCGGCCCGACAGTGTACGACCCTGGACGGGGGTTCCGTCAGGGTCGGCCACGAATCGCACCAGTTCCGACTGGGGTTTCTGTTGTCGACAGCCGATGCAGGTGCGCACCGGCTGTCGTCGTACGTCGTTCTCGTGCCTACGCCGAGGCTTCGCCGGCTTCGTCATTCTCTGCCGAGACCAGGGCTTCGCCGGTCTCGGCCGTCTCTACGCCTCGGCTTTGCGTGTCCTCGTCGCTGGACGGCTTCTCGTCGGCCGCCGAATCGCCGTTCTGGGTCACAGCTTCCGGCTCGCCGGACTCGGCTTCCGGCTTCTCGGCCTCGACCTCAGGCTTCGCGTCGGTGGCCGGCTTCTCGGCCTCCGCCTCGGTGGCCGGCTTCTCGGCCCCGGCCTCCGGCGCTGCCGCGTCGGCCGGCTTCCCGGCGTCGGACTCTGCACCCGGGGGCGCTTCGCCGCCGGCGGCCCACTGCTCGGCGGAGACGGCGGGGCCGCCCTCGGCCGGCTGCCACACCTGCTCGCCGGTCTCGTCGTTGACCACCCATTCGCCCTCGGCCCAGTCCTGGTTGCCGTAGGACTCCTCTTCGGCGAGCTGGCTCTCGCTCTTGATGTCGACCCGCCAGCCCGTGAGGCGCGCGGCCAGGCGGGCGTTCTGCCCCTCCTTGCCGATCGCCAGCGACAGCTGGAAGTCGGGCACGATCACCTCGGCGACACCGGTCGACTCGTCGATGCGCACCTCTTTGACCTTCGCCGGCGACAGCGCCTTCGCGACGAACTCGTACGGGTCGTCGGAGAAGGGGACGATGTCGATCTTCTCGCCCCGCAGCTCGTTGACGACCTGCCGCACACGGGCGCCCCGGGCACCCACGCAGGCGCCGACCGGATCGACGTTGTTGTCGTTCGACCACACGGCGATCTTCGTGCGGTGCCCGGGCTCGCGGGCACACGCCTTGATCTCGACGACACCGTCGGCGATCTCGGGCACCTCCAGCTTGAACAGCTCGAGGATGAGACCCGGGTGGGTGCGCGACACCACGATCTGCGGGCCCTTCGACGTGCGCCGCACCTCGACGATGTAGGCCTTCAGCCGGCTGTTCGCCTCGGGGCGCTCGTGGAGCACCTGCTCTGCCTGCGGCAGCAGCGCCTCGACCGGGCCCAGGCTGAGCAGCGTGTAGCGGCTGTCACCCTGCTGCACCGTGCCGGTGACGATGTCACCCTCACGGCCCGCGTACTCCTCGTAGCGCAGCTCGCGCTCCGCCTCACGGATCCGCTGGGTCATCACCTGGCGCGCCGTCTGCGCGGCGATGCGCCCGAAGTCCTTGGGAGTCACGTCGAGCTCGGGGCCGGTGGGCTCACCGTCCTCGTCGATGTCCTGCGCGAAGACCCGGATGTCGAAGTTCGTGGGGTCGATGGTGACCCAGGCGTACTCGTAGGCACCCGGCATCCGCTTGTAGGCGGACTCCAGGGCGTCGGCCAGTGCCGACAGCAGCGTGTCGACCGAGATGCCCTTCTCCGCAGCCAGCGCCTGCAGGGCTTCCATCATCTCGGGATTGCTCATGACCTGCGTTCCCTCTTCTTCTCGGTCCCCCACTCGAACACGGTGCGCGCCCGCTCTATCTCGTGGTAGGCGATGGTTCGCTCGCCGACGGTGATGCCCTCGCCGTCGGCGACGGACAACACGCCTTCCACCCGGCGCTCACCCTCGGCGTCCGGCTTCGTCTTCACCTTCACGGTCTCGCCGACGGCCCGGGCGAACTGCTCGGGCGTGCGCAGCTGACGCTCCAGCCCTGGGCTGGTGACCTCGAGCGTGTAGCGATGCCCGATGGGATCGGCGGCGTCGAGCGCACGGGAGACCGCCCGGGTGACGGAGCTGAGCACCTCGAGATCGACGCCGCCGGAGCGGTCGACCACGACACGGACGAGGGGGCCCTGGACATCCATGTCGTAGAGGTCGACCTCATGGGTCGAGAGAATGGGCAGCACGATGTCACGCACGGTCTCGGTCGCTCCCATCTGCTGCACCTCCTCTCGTCGTCGTTGCTTCTGTGCTTCCGCTGCCACTCCGCACGAAAGGCGTGGGCATGGCCCACGCCTTCCAAACGAAGGATCGAACCGGAACGGACAGCGGAGTATATCCACAGGCCCGCGGTCACGGTTCGCAGGCACGTGATGCGCCTGCGTGACCGTGTCGTCGGCGCGTCAGTAGGCGCGCGCGACGTAGGCGACCAGGTCGTCCTCGTCGTCGTCGGCGGGGAGCGACCCGTCGGGACGCTGCAGGCAGCGCACCGTGACGGCCCGTTCGGCCAGCCGCACCTCGCCCTCGCCCTGCACGACCGACCAGGGGACGCGGCACACGCCCGACTGCGCCGCCTCGGCCGCCTCGTCGAGGCCTGCGGCGTCGCTCGTGATGGCGTCGCGCTCGGAGCGGGCGCGGGCGAGCAGGTCGTCCTGGACGCTCGCCAGAAGGACCTCGACCGCCGCCCGCACACCGGCGACCGGCACGGGATCCTTCTTGCCGACGTCGCGGCGCACCAACGTCACCTGACCCTCGGCCAGGTCGCGGGGACCGATCTCGACGCGCGCGGGCACGCCCTTGAGCTCCCAGTCCGTGGCGCGACGGCCGAAGCTCTGCGCCACCTTGTCGTCGAGCACGGCGCGCACGCCGGCGGCCTTCAGCTCGTCGGTGATCGCCCGGGCGGTGGCAGCGGCCTCGCCCTCGTCCTTCACCAGCAGCACCACCACCTGGATGGGCGCCAGGCGGGGCGGCACGACGAGGCCGGCGTCGTCGCCGTGGCCCATGATCAGCCCGCCCACCATCCGGGTGGACGAACCCCACGAGGTGGTCCAGGCGAGCTGGGTGGCGCCCTCGGGGTCGAGGTAGGTGATGTCGAACGCCTTGGCGAAGTTCGTGCCGAGCTCGTGGCTGGTGGCCATCTGCAGCGCCTTGCCGTCGCGCATGATGCCCTCGCAGGTCATCGTGTTGATGGCGCCGGCGAACCGCTCCCCCGCGGTCTTGCGGCCGACGAGCACCGGCATGGCCAGCACGTTGACCATGAAGTCCTCGTACACCTCGTGCAGGATGCGGACGGCGTAGGCCGCGGCGTCGGCCCGGTCGACGTGCGCGGTGTGGCCCTCCTGCCAGAGGAACTCGCTGGTGCGCAGGAACAGGCGGGGCCGCAGCTCCCAGCGCACGACGTTGGCCCACTGGTTCAGCAGCAGCGGCAGGTCGCGGTACGACTGCGTCCACTTCGCCATGTACTCGCCGATGACCGTCTCGCTGGTGGGCCGTACGACGACGGGCTCGTCGAGCTCCTTGCCGCCGGCGTGGGTGACCACCGCCAGCTCGGGGCTGAAGCCCTCGACGTGCTCGGCCTCGCGCTGCAGGTAGCTCTCGGGGATGAACAGCGGGAAGTAGGCGTTGAGCGCGTCGCACGCCTTGATGCGCTGGTCGACCTCGGCCTGCATCCGTTCCCAGATCGCGTAGCCGTACGGGCGGATGACCATCGTCCCCCGGACCGGGCCGTTGTCGGCCAGCTCGGCTTTCGCCAGCACTTCCTGGTACCAGCGGGGGAAGTCGTCGGCCTGCGACGTGAGAACCTTGGCCATCGGACGATCGTAGTGGTGCCGAGGGCTTCGGCTGGTCGCTTTGCCAGCCGGCGCCCGGTTCGACGGGCTAGATCGCGGGCTCGGTGTCGGCCGCGCCGGCCTGGGTGATCTTGCCGCCGGTCACGAGGTAGTGCAGCGTGCTCTCCAGGCTCGGGCAGCAGTTGGGGTCGTCGGCGGCGTAGTGCGTCCACGTGACGGCGAGGGTGCCGGCATCGTCGACCGCCACGGTCTTCACCGCGGGCGGCAGCGGACCGGTGATCGACGCCGGCGGCTCGCCCATGCTGGCCTTCACCTCGGCGGTGCCGGTGTCGAGGTCCCACACCTGGATGCTGTCCTGGGCGCCGTTGGCCCCGTACTCGCACACCGTGTGGACGACGGCCTCGTCGCGACCGTCGCCGTCGAGATCGCCGTAGGTCACGTCGCCGTCGACGTCGAGGCGGGTGAACAGATCCTCGTCGAGGATGGCGCTCTGGCCCTCGGTCACGCTGATCGAGCGCGGCACGGCGCCGGTGAGCGCGTCGTCGCAGCTGCTGCCGACCTGGTCGACCTCACCGAAGTCGAGCAGGCGGATGGCGGCGGGGCTGGCGGCGGCGGGGCCGACGACCACGGCAGGGTCGTCGGCGCTCTCGTCGGTGGGGTCGTTGATCGTGCCGACGTCGTGGCGGGCCTCCTCGGCGCCACGAGCCACCAGCACGACGGCAAGGCCCGCAGTCGCGAGGGCCATCAATCGGAGGTCACGGGAGTTCACGGCGGCCGGACCCTACTCAACCGCGGATGACGGAACCGTTGCGACGCGGTTCCGGTTCGACAGCAGCACCCTCATCTACCCATCCCCGTCGTCCATCCCCGGAGGACCGATCAAAACGAACCAGGCGACGACGCCCAGCAGCGCCAGCAGGAGCACGATCCGGACCAGGGCGAAGATCGCCCCGAGGACCCAGTTCAGCACCATGATCCCGGCGATCACCGCGAGGACGACGATGCCGATCCGCATCAGCAACTGATCGCTCCCCCGACGGGGACGCCGCGGCGCCGGCAACTTCGCCATGCCCGCATCGTACGACGCTCGCGCCGCCCCTGTGGATCGCCTTTCCCCTACTGTCGAGGCGAGTCCCTCGGGGGTGGAGGCGATGAGGCGGAACGCAGTCGGTGTACAACCCCGTTGGGCACCAGGTGCTGGCCGACGTGAACGGCGACGGTGCCACCGACCGCGTCGGCAGGTCATCCGACGAGGTCCTCCTCCAGCTGGCCGACGGCGAGGGAGGCCTCGGAGAACCGTCGCAGGTCTACGAACAGTGGGGTGGAGTGTCCGGGCTCGCCGTGTTCGACGTCGACGGCGACGGCAACCGCGACATCCTCGAGGTGAGCGCCGACGGCCCGAGCGACCTGAACACGTCGCTCGCCGTGCACCACGGCGACGGAACGGGTCGGTTCGCCGCACCCCGGCGGCATCCGATCGGCTGGGCCGCCCCGGCCAGTGAGACCGTCGGCACCGACGTCGATGCCGACGGCGACACCGACGTCGTCATCCTCGGCGGCCGGGACGAGCAGGTCCTCGTGTTCCTCAACGACGGCAGCGGCGACCTCCGTCCGCCCGGTCGCTACCTCCCCCGGTCGGGCTACCCCGCCTGCGGGCTGGCCGTCACCGACGTCGACGAGGACGGCTCGGTCGACCTGCTGACGCGCAGCCGCGACTCCGGGCCCCTGTTGCTCCTCCGGGGCGACGGAACGGGGGCCTTCATGCCGCTGGTCGAGATGGCGACCGCCGACCCGGGCTGGTGTCCCGGCCAGCTGCTGGCGGACTTCGACGGCGACGGCCACCTGGACCAGGTCACGTCCGGGGTGAAGGTCCGCACCGGCGACGGGAGCGGGCAGCTCCCCGAGCTCCGGGGCCTCCACAGGGGATGGCCGATGATCGCCGAGCTCGACGGCGACGCCAGACCCGACCTCGTCGTCGTGGACTTCGACGAGCCGGCGACCTACGTGTACCTCAACCGGCTCAGTTGAGGTTGCGGATGTTCTGGATCAGGACCTCGGACTGGTTCGCGTCCGTGCCCTTGGCGTCGAGGAGGGCGCTGCGGTCGGCCTCGGCAGCCTGGCGGGCCGTGGCGCGGGTGGCCTTGGCACGCTCCAGGGCGGCCTCGACGCCGTGCTCGTGGATGACCTCGGCCCACTCGACGAGCGCCTCGACCATCTTGTCCTCGGGGACCACCGCCACGTTCTGGCCCTTCACGAACAGGTGACCGCGGGCACGGCCGGCGGCGATGCCGATGTCGGCATCACGGGCCTCACCCGGACCGTTCACCACGCAGCCCATCACCGCCACCTGCAGCGGGATCTCCCGGTCGCCGAAGGCCTCCTGGGCCTGGCGGGCCACCTCGATCACGTCGATCTCGGCCCGACCGCACGAGGGGCAGGCGATCAGGTCGATGGTCTTGCGCTCCCGCAGGCCCATGGCCTCCAGCAGCGCCCGCCCGGCCCGAGCCTCCTCCACCGGATCGGCGGTGAGGCTGTAGCGGATCGTGTCGCCGATGCCCTCCGCCAGCAGGGTGGAGATCCCCGCCGTCGCCTTGATCAAGCCGCCCGGAAGGGGCCCGGCCTCGGTGACGCCCAGGTGGAGCGGGTAGTCGACGGCGTCCGACAGCTGCCGGTAGGCCTCGATCATCAGCGGCACCGACGACGCCTTCACCGAGATCTTCACGTCGTCGAAGCCCACCTCGGCGAAGTAGGCGAGCTCCCGCTCTGCCGACTCGACCATCGCCTCGGGCGTGACCTTGCCGCCGTACTTGTCGTAGAGCGACGGGTCGAGCGAGCCGCCGTTGACCCCGATGCGGATCGGCACGCCCCGCGCCTTCGCCTCCTGCGCCACCAGCTTGATGTGCTCCGGCTTGCGGATGTTGCCGGGGTTCAGGCGCAGGCAGTGGACGCCCGCCTCCAGTGCGGCGAGGGCCATCTTGTACTGGTGGTGGATGTCGGCGATCACCGGCACCGGCGACCGCGGCACGATCTGGGCCAGGCCCTCGGCGGCCTCGGCCTCGTTGCAGGTGCAGCGCACGATGTCGCAGCCCGCCATGGCCAGGTCGTAGATCTGCTGGAGCGTGCCCTCGACGTCGGCGGTCTTGGTGGTGGTCATCGACTGGACCGTGATCGGCGCCCCGTCACCGACCGGGACGGTGCCCACCATCACCTGTCTGGTCTTGCGACGCGGCTGCGACGACTGCCCGAGTTCCATGGCGCCATTGCCTCTCTTGGATCTAGATCGGGTTGACGATGTCGAGGTACAAGCTCGTCACGCCGAGGATGAGCAGGCCCATCACCACCGCGTACGCCACCGGCAGGAGCTTGGAGACGTCGGCGTGGTACCTCCGGCCGTGCCGCGAGCGGACCCGCTCGTAGATCGCGACCACCGCGTGGCCACCGTCGAACGGGAGCAGCGGCACGAGGTTGATCATGCCCACGAACACGTTGATCATCAGGAAGATCGGCAGCAAGTTGTCGAGGCCCTGCTCGCCGGCGTCGGATCCGAGGCGTATGACGCCCAGGATCGACAGCATGCGGTCGCCGTCCTCGTCGGTCTTGCCCGGCTCGGCGCGGGTCGAGGTCCCGGACGGCGCCGGCTCGTCGGAGCCCGACCCCTGCCCCACGGTGTCGGCGTAGTTGCCGATGCCCTCGGGGCTGAAGAAGCGACCCATGGCGGCCAGCGACTGCCAGGTGACGTCCCCCGTCTCGACGACCGAGCGCCGGGCCGAGTCGAACAGACCGTGGCGCTCCCGCTCGATGTTGGAGAACAAGGGTTCAACCCCGAGGAACGCGCCGCCCGCAGTGCCGTCCAGGTCGGCCGGCCGCTCGACGAGCTCGGTGGTCGACTCGAAGGTCTCGCCGTCGCGCACGATGGTCAGCGTGACCTCGTCGCCGGCGGAGCGCGAGCGGATCTCGCTCTGGACGTCGCTCCACGTCGCCACGCGGTCCTCGTCGAAGGCGACGATGCGGTCGCCGCTCTCCAGGCCCGCCGCCGACGCGGCGCTGTCGGGCGACACGTCGTTGACGGTCCAGCCCTCGTCCTCGTTGGCGTAGTCGATGCCGAGGGGCTCGCCGCCGCGCACGCCGACCAGAGTGAACATCACCAGCAGGATCACGAACGCCTGCACCAGGTGCGTCGCCGGGCCGGCCAGCACCACCACGAGGCGCTTGGGGAAGGACTGCTGGCGGTACGACCGCGCCTCGTCCTCCGGCGGCACCTCGTCGAGGTTGTTCATCCCGATGATGCGGACGTAGGCCCCGGCGGGGACCGCCTTCAGGCCGTACTCCGTCTCACCGCGGTGGAACGACCAGATCCGGGGGCCGAACCCGATGAAGAACTCGGTGACCTTCATCCCCGCCCACTTGGCGGTGAGGAAGTGGCCCAGCTCGTGGATGGTGATCATCAGGAGCACGCCGACGATCATCAGCAGCAGCGGCAGCCCCCACAGCACGCCGACCGCGGCCATCAGCAACCCGGCGACGACGAGGGGAACGAAGCCGGTCTCGTGCTCGACGACGACGTCGGGTTCCTGCTCGAGCTGCGGGGTGTCCGACTTCATCAGGGAGCGGTCCTCTCGAATGCGTCTCGGGCGGCGAGCACCCGGCGTGCGGCCTCGCGTGCCTGTCGGTCGGCTTCGACGATGGCCTCCACGCCGTCGGCCACTCCTAGATCATGCCCGTCGAGGACGGCTTTCAGAACGTCGGGGATCGCCGACCAGGCCAGGCGACCGTCCAGGAACGCGGCCACGGCCACTTCGTTGGCGGCGTTGAGGGCCGCGGGCGCCGTCGCACCCGCGCGGCCCGCCTCGTAGGCCAGGCCCAGGCACGGGAACGCCTGGTGGTCGGGGGCCTCGAAGTCGAGGCGACCCACCGTGGCCCAGTCGAGGCGACCGAACGGCGTGGTCAGCCGGTCGGGCCAGGCCAGCGCGTAGCCGATGGGGCCCCGCATGTCGGGCTGCGACAGCTGGGCGATGGTGGCGCCGTCGGTGAGCTCCACCATCGAGTGCACGATCGACTGCGGGTGCACCACCACCTCGATCCGGTCGTAGTCGACGCCGAACAGCTCGTGCGCCTCGATCACCTCGAGGCCCTTGTTCATCAGCGTCGAGGAGTCCACCGTGATCTTCGGTCCCATCGACCAGGTCGGATGGGCCAGGGCGTCCTCGACGGTGACGTCCGCCAGCTCGGCCCGGCTACGGCCCCGGAACGGGCCGCCGCTGGCGGTGAGGACCACCCGGGCGACGCGGGAGGCGTCGCCGCTGGCGTTGGCCCGCAGGCACTGGTGCACCGCGCAGTGCTCGGAGTCGACCGGCACGATGTGGCCTGCACCGGGTCGGGCGAGCGTGGTTTGCACGACCGGGCCGCCGGCGATCAGCGACTCCTTGTTCGCCAGCGCCAGGCGCCGGCCCGCCGCCAGGGTGGCCAGCGTGACCTCCAGGCCGGCGAAGCCGACCACGCCGTTGACGCACACGTCGGCCTCGGTGCCGATCTCGGCGAGGGCTCTGTGGCCGGTCTGCAGCTCCGTGCCGTGCGGTAGCCGCTCGGCCAGTTCGGCGGCCCGAGTCGGGTCGACCAACACCACGACGTCGGGCCGCAGCTCCTGAGCCTGGGCGGCCAGCAGGTCGACCGACGACCACGCCGCCAGCGCGACGACGCGGAACCGGTCGGGCTCGCTCCGGATGACGTCGATCGTCTGCGTGCCGATCGACCCGGTCGAGCCGGCGATGGCGACCGTCGTCGACCCCGAGGTTGCTGGCACATCCGTAGGTTAGGCGCCTCGGCGAAGCCCGAGACCGCTTGGGGCGGTGGCGGGGTGGTTGGCGGGGCTATGAGACGAAGAAGTCGCTGACCCTTGCCAGGTACCAGATTGCCGGCAGCACGAACAGCAGGGCGTCGAACCGGTCGAGCACGCCGCCGTGGCCGGGCAGGAGCGTGCCCATGTCCTTGATGCCGAGATCCCGCTTGATGAGCGACTCGGCGAGATCGCCCAACGGGGCCGCCAGCGCCGCCACCAGGCCGATCTTGAGGCCTTCGATGGGACCGTCGAACGGTGCCGGGCCCACGGCGCCCAGGGCGACCCCGGCCAGCAGAGCCACGACCATGCCGCCCACGAGGCCCTCGATGGTCTTGTTGGGGCTGGCCGCCGACAGCGGGCGCGACCCGGCGCTGCGCCCGACGAACAGGGCACCGATGTCGTAGCCGATGGTCGGCACGATGGCCGCCACCAGCAGCGAGATGCCGAAGGGGTGCATCGACAGCAACAGCGCGGCGAAGGAGCCGAAGAGGCCCACCCAGCAGACTCCCAGCAGCGTGGCACCGACGTTGGCCATCGGTCGCTCGCCGCCGGCGTCGATCAGGTACCAGACCAGGCACACGGCCACCGTCAGCACCATCACCAGGGGTAAGGCCGCCTCGCCCTCGTGGTAGGCCACCAACACCAGACCCACCGTGGCGGCGACGCCGACCGGCATCAGCGGGTCGAACCCGGCCCGCTGGGTGGCGGTGAAGTACTCGTAGGAGGCGTAGCCGAGCACCGCTGTCACCAGGATCATCGTCGCGGCCGGGCCGACCTGGAACAGCACCAGCGCGGCGACCACGAGGCCGATGCCCACGCCGGCGGCCGTCCGCATGTCGCGGTCGCCCTTCGGGCCGGCACCACCGCCCGACGGGCCCCGGCGCGACCGGCCCCGAGGCTCGCGCGGCGGCCGGCGCGACGGGTCGGGGCTCTCGACGTACGCCTGCTGCGGCGCCTCGCCGTAGCCCTCGTCGGTGTAGTTGTCGTCGTAGGACTCGTCGTACTCACCGGGCGCGTAGTCGGTGGGTGCGGCGGGGGCGGCCGGCCGCGTGGGGTAGCCGCGCTCGTCGTACGCCGGCTCGTCGTAGGCCTGGTCGCGGTAGGCGTCCTCGTAGGTGTCGCTGCGCGTGCCGGGCGCGTCGCCGAACACCGAGCGGCCGGGCGGCGGCTCCTCGTACTCGTCGTAGACGACCGGTTCGCCCGGCGGGTGGCCGCCGGCCTGGTCGTCACGCCAGCGCGGTCCGGCGGAGGCGACGGTCGACCACGGGTCGGGCTCGTCGCCGCCGTAGGAATCGTGGCGGGTCATGTTCGGGACCTCCTCGACGGCCGACTCGGCCCAGTGCGACAGGTCGTTCGGGGCGCGATGCCGCTCGATGGGCACCACCGGGGGACGTTCGAAGGGCTCGGCATCGGGGCTGGCGTCGAGCGGGAAGCGGACGGCGGGGCGGGGACCGTCGGCGGGCGGCTGGTCGGGGCGGTCGCCGTAGCGGGGCCGGTCGGGGCGGAAGCGCGGTTGCGCCTCTCCCCGCTGCACCACCTCGGCGGCCTCGTCCGGACCGATGATGCGGACGCCCTCGTTCGGGTCACGAGGATCATGCGCCCGATTCGGTCGACGTTCGTCCCAATCGCTCACAACGATCTCCCTTTAACGGCCCACCGCTTCGCGGCCCAGCGGCCGATCGGCCGTCGGCCGACCCGAACAGCTTGCACCCCCGAGCGCGCTCGGTGGTGGCATAGGAGGCATTCCATCCCCAACGGCGACGGGCTTCGCCTTCTCGCTCACACCCCGTCCAACCACCCCGCCGCCGCCCCCAAGGGCGAAGGGCTTCGCCTTCTCGCTCACACTTCAAGCAACTCCTGTTCCTTGTGCTCCAGAGCCTTGTCGATCCCGGCCTCGTACTGGTGGGTGAGCTTGTCGAGCTCCTTCTCGGCCCGGGACAGGTCGTCGACGGAGATGTCGCCGTCCTTCTCCAGGGCCCCGAGATCGTGACGGCCGGCCCGGCGCAGGTTGCGGATGCTCACCCGACCCTCCTCCGCCATGTTCCGCACCACGCGCACGAGCTCCTTGCGGCGCTCCTCGGTGAGCGGCGGGAAGTTCAGCCGGATCACGGTGCCGTCGTTGCTCGGCGTGAGGCCGAGGTCGCTTTGCTGGATGGCCTTCTCGATGGCGCCCAGCGAGGTCTTGTCGTAGGGACTGATCACCAAGGTGCGGGCCTCCGGCACGGTGAAGCCGGCCAGCTGCTGCAGCGGCACGTCGCTGCCGTAGTAGTCGACGATCATCTTCTCGACCAGCACCGGCGTGGCCCTGCCGGTGCGCACCCCCGAGAACTCCGCACGGGCATGACTCACCGCCTTCGCCATGCGCTCCCGCGCATCGTCGAGGACCATCGAGATCATCTCGTCGCTCACCGGCGGGCTCCTTCCGCTCGAGCTAGTGGATGAGAGTACCGATCGTCGCACCTTCGACGATCGAGCGGATGTTGCCCTTGCCGAGCAGGTCGAACATGACGATCGGCAGGTCGTTGTCCATGCACAGCGTGATGGCGGTGGAGTCCATCGCCTTGAGGCCGCGGTTGAGCACGTCGAGGTACCTGACCTCGTCGAGCTTGGTGGCCTCCGGGTTGGTGCGGGGATCGGCGGTGTAGAGGCCCTCGACGCCGGAGTGGGTGCCGCGCAGCATGGCGTCGGCCTCGATCTCGACCGCCCGCAGCGCGGCCGCCGTGTCGGTGGTGAAGAAGGGGTTGCCGGTGCCGCCGGCAAAGATCACGACGCGACCCTTCTCCAGGTGCCGGATGGCCCGACGCCGGATGTAGGGCTCGGCCACCTGGGCCATGTGGATCGCCGACTGCACCCGGGTGGGCTGGTCCAGCCGCTCCAGGGTGTCCTGCAGGGCCAGGGCGTTGATCACCGTGGCCAGCATGCCCATGTAGTCGGCCTGCGCCCGGTCCATGCCCGTCTCGGCACCGGCCATGCCCCGCCAGATGTTGCCGCCGCCGACGACCACCGCGACATCGATGGCTCCTCCGTCGCGGACGTCGGCGATCTCGCCGGCCACGAACTCCGCGATGCCTGCGTCGATGCCGTAACTGGCGTCGCCGGCGAAAGCCTCGCCGGAGAGCTTCAGCAGGATGCGGCGATACCCCACCTCACCCGCCGAGGAAGATCTGGGCGTAGCCGACCAACTCGGCGTCGGCACCGGCGACGAGTTGGGCGATGGTCTGCTTCTCGTCCCGTACGAAGGGCTGGTCGAGCAGCACCCGCTCCTTGTACCAACCGTTGAGCCGCCCCTCGACGATCTTCGGCAGCGCCGCCTCGGGCTTGCCCTCGGCCTGGCTGATCTTGGTGAGCGTCTGGCGCTCCTCCTCGACCACCTCGGCGGGGACGTCCTCGCGGCGGAGGTACTCGGGCTTCGTGAAGGCGATGTGGACGGCGATGTCGTGGGCGACATCGGGGTTGCCCCCGGCGAGCACCACGATCACGCCGTTGACGCCCCGGCCCTCCTGGCGGTGGAGGTAGGTGTCGACCACCTGGCCGGGCTGGACGTCGACCTTGGCCGTGCGGCCGACGTCGATGTTCTCCTTGAGCGTGACCTTCAGGTCGTCGACCGAGTCCTTGAAGCGGTCGATGCCCGCCTGGCCCTCGGCCGCGTAGGCGTCGGCCAGGTTCTGCGCCAGCTCGATGAACGCGTCGGACTTGGCGACGAAGTCGGTCTCGCACTTGAGCTCGACCAGCACGGCGGTGCTGTCGTTCACGGTGAAGGCGACGGCGCCCTCGCTGTTCTCGCGGTCGCTCCGGGTGTCGGCCTTCGCCAGGCCCCTCTCCCGCAGCAGCTTCTTCGCCGCCTCCATGTCGCCGTCGGTCTCCTGGAGCGCCTTCTTGGCGTCCATCATCCCGGCGCCGGTGGCCTGCCGAAGGGCTTGTACGTCCTTGGCGGTGAACTCGGCCATCTTCCTCAGGACTCCTCGGGGGTGCTGGTTTCGGGCGTCGGGGGGACCGTCTCCTTGGGAGCGGTGCGCGCCTCGGCGAGGCGGGCGTCGCGCTGCTGCTGATCGGCCAGTGCCTGGCGACGGGCCTCGGCCTGGTTGGCGGCCACGCGGGCCTCTTCGTCGTTGGAGCGCGCCGGCACCGGTCGGTTGGCCCGCTTGTTGGCGATCAGGCGGCCCTCGTCGACGGCGTCGGCGATGACCCGGCAGAGCAGCGAGCCCGAGCGGATCGCGTCGTCGTTGCCGGGGATGACGTACTGGATCACGTCGGGGTCGCAGTTGGTGTCGACCACGGCGACCACCGGGATGCCGAGCTTGTTGGCCTCGGTGACCGCGATGCTCTCCTTCTTGGTGTCCAGGACGAACACCGCGCTGGGGAGCTTCTCCATGTTGCGGATGCCGCCGAGGTAGCGCTCGAGCTTGTCGAGCTCGCGGCCGAGCAGGAGGGCTTCCTTCTTGGGCATGGCGGCGAACTCACCGGAGTTGCGCATGCGCTGGTACTCCAGCATCTTCGCCACGCGCTTCGACATGGTCTGGAAGTTCGTGAGCATGCCGCCCAGCCACCGCTGGTTGATGTACGGCATGCCGCACTTGGTGGCGAACTCCTCGACCGGGTCCTGCGCCTGCTTCTTGGTACCGATGAAGAGGACGCTGCCCCCGTCGGCGACCGTGTCGCGCACGAACGTGTAGGCGTTCTCGATGCGCTTGAGGGTCTGGGTGAGATCGATGATGTAGATCCCGTTGCGCTCGCCGAAGATGAAGCGCTTCATCTTCGGGTTCCAGCGCCGGGTCTGGTGGCCGAAGTGGACTCCGGCCTCCAACAGCTGCTTCATGGTGACGACAGCCACGCGAGGCTCCTCTTCCCATCGGTTGATCGTCGCCGGTCCGGCACCGCGAGGGGTGACCGTGGGATGGTCCGGCTGCGTATGAGCACAAGAATCGGTCGGCGGACGCCGACCGAGGAGCAATCCTACCTTGCTCCGGAGAGGGCTGTGAACCCGGCCACGTCCTCCAGGTAGGAGATCCCGTGGCCCAGCATCTGCTCGTTCACGACCTCGTCGAGAGGCTCGCACGCCTGCGGCCGGCCGGCCAATGCCCTCGCGATCTCGGCGGTGGTCTCCTCGTCGCCGACGAGGTCGCTGTGGGCATCGCGGCCGGTCAGGCCCACCGTGACGTTGCGGGCGCCGTCGACCTGGGTGTTGGGCGACGCCACCACCAGGTCGCCGCTGGCCGCGATCGAGACCATCTCGACGCCGGCGGGGAGGTCGCTCTCGTCGAGCATCCGCACGACGTCGGACGTCTCGGAGAGCTGGGCGACGGCCCGGGCGTCGGGGTCGAGGCCGGTGCCGAGCACCTCCTCGGCGAGATCGAGGCCCACGTTGCCGGTGAGCGTGGTGTTCGCCGCCGCGACGGCCGTCGCCAGGTCGGCCCCGTGATGGGGCGAGCCGAGCGTGGTCACGACGCCGAGACGGTCCAGGTCGAAGCCCCGCCGGTCCAGCTCCAGGAGCGCCAGGTGGGCGACGACGCCGCCCATCGAGTGGGCGAACACGTCGACGGTGGCGTGGGGGCTGGCCCTCGCCGTCGTCTCGATGTGGTCGGCCAGGAGGCGGGCCGATTCCTGGAGGTCACCCTGGGTGTCGGTCGAGCCGTAGTCCCCGCCGCCGCCGGCGTACGAGAAGCGCTCTGCTGCGGCGTCGGCGTAGCCGAGGTCGGCGAGGCGGAGGTCGTCGATCGACGCCGACTCTCCGGACGAGCCGAGGCCGCCGACGAGCACGGCCCGACGCTGCTGGCCGGCGACGGGCCGCACGGGTGGCGCCTCGTCGCTGCACGGTGGCGGTGCGACGAGCCGCTCGGTGAGGTCGCCTGCCGCCCGGAGGGCCCGCGCGACCGCGTTGACGTCGACCATGTAGTGCTGTGTCAGGCGGGCCCGGGCGGCCAGCACCTGGGTGAGGTCGCCGAGCAGGCCGGTGCCGATGCCGCCCCCGGCGCGATCGTCCCAGACGTGGTCGCCGAGGGCGTCCCGAGCGGCGGCCGGAGGGGCGCCGGGCGGCACCTCCAGCGGCAGCAGCTCCACCCGGGTGGCGACGCCGGCGAACAGCCCGGCCGGGTCGATGTAGGTGCCGGCGCGGCGGGCCCCGAGGTGGAAGCCCCGGCCCGCCTTCCCCACCTGGTCGCCGCGGTGCACGGTCTGCCCGGTGTGGACGTCGATGTGCTGGAGCTTGGAGTAGCTGGTGCGGATGCCGTCGGCGTGCAGGACGGTGACGTGGAGCGACCCACCCACCGCTCCGGCGAACACGACCTGGCCGTCGGCGCTGGCGCGGACGGGGTCACCGGGCGCCGTGGCGAACTCGAGGCCACGGTTGCCCGGTCCGTACGGCGTCGCCGGCGCGCGGAACCCATCGCTGACGGGTGCCGCCACCGGCGGCTCGTAGACCGGCGGACCCTCCTGGGCGGACGCTGAGGGGGGTGAGAGCAGCACCGCGGGGATGGCGAGGACGAGGCAGAGGCAGACGCGCATGCGGCGGCGGGCGCGACGGAACAGACGGACGGGCACGGGACGACCCCCTCGGGGCGGAACGACAGCTGGGCGTCAACGAGGACGAGGAGAGGGGCGGCCGGTGGCCGCGGCGTCAAGCGCGAGGGTGCGTCTCGTCGAAGACCCGACGGAGACGCTCCTTCGACACGTGCGTGTAGCGCTGTGTCGTGGTGAGGTCGGCGTGACCCAGGAGCTCCTGGACGACGCGCAGGTCGGCGCCGCCGTCGAGGAGGTGGGTGGCGAACGTGTGTCGCAGGGCGTGCGGGTGGGTGGGGGCCGCGGCCCGCCGGTCGAGGATCCGGCGCACGTCGCGGGGCGACAGCCGGTTGCCGCGGCGGTTGAGGAACACGGCGGCGGCCGGCGAGTCGGCTTTGACGAAGCCCTCACGCCCGGCTTCCAGCCACAGGGCCATCGCGTCGGCACCCGGCTCGCTGAGCGGCACCAGGCGGGTCTTGGAGCCCTTGCCCCGGACCTGGAGGCGACTCCGTCCGAGGTCGACCTCGTCGACGTCCAGCCCCGACAGCTCGGCGACGCGGATGCCGCTGCCGTAGAGCAGCTCCAGCACGGCGTCGTCGCGACGTCGGAGGGCGATGGCCAGCTCGTCGTCGGGCGGCGCCGGCGGGTCCAGCAGGGGGCGCATCTCGTCGGGTCGCAGAACCCGCGGGAGTCGGGCCTCGCCCTTCGGGGCGCTGAGGCCGGCCGACGGGTCGGTCGGAAGCAGGCCCCGCCGTCGCAGCCAGCCGAAGTAGCGCCGCAGAGCGGCCGCCCGCCGGGCGATGGTGCGCCGTGACTTGTTGGTGGTGGCCATGAAGGCCAGGTGTCGGCGCAGTCGCAGGCGGTCGACGGCGTCGGGCCCGTCGAGCCCGAGTGGCTCGGTCCACTTGATGAACGCCTCGACGTCGTGGAGGTAGGCGACCACCGTCGAGTCGGCGAGATCGGTGAGAGAAAGCTCGAACTTGTCGACGTACCAGCCCACACGCTCACCGTACCGACCTCTCTTCCTGGCCCTGGGCGATGCGCTCGTACCAACCGCCCCGCTGGGCGATCCATCCGGCGGCGAGGAGGCGTTCGAGCGCTTCGGCGAGCGTGGTGAGGCTGGTGCCGGTGCGCGAGGCCATCTGGTCGAACGTGGCGGGCTGCCAGCCGATCGCCGCCAGCACGGCGTCGTCGGCGGGCGACGGTGCCGGGCGTAGCTCGGGACGGCCCTCCCGCTCCGACGAGGAGATGCCCAACGCCACCAGCACGTCCTCGGCGTCGCGGGCCGGGGCACGGCCCTCGGCGAGGAGGCCGTTGGTGCCCGCTGCGGCGATGTTGCGCACCGAGCCCGGCACGGCCATCACGTCGATGCCCCGCCGGTCGGCTTCGTCGACCGTGTGCAGCGAACCGCCCGAGCGGTGCGACTCGACCACCACGACCAGGTCGGCGAGGGCGGCGATGATGCGGTTCCGCGCCGGGAACCGCCAGCGCTCCGGCCGCGCTCCGAGTGGCGCTTCGCCCAGCAGGAGACCGGCGTTGGCGACGGCTCGCCACAGCGATCCCTGCTGGGGTGGGTAGACGACGTCGAGGCCGGAGCCCACCACGCCGATCGGCGGCGCCCCCGACGCCGCCAACGCCCCGCGGTGGGCGGCGCCGTCGACGCCCGATGCCAGCCCGGAGACCACCGACACGCCGGCATCGGACAGGTCGTGGCCGAGTTCGAAGGCGACGTCGGCGCCCGTGCTGGTGCAGCGCCGGGTGCCCACCACGGCCACCCGGACCGCTTCGCTGAGCACCTCGCGGGCTCCCCGGTGGAACAGGACGGCCGGGGGCTCGATGTCGTCGGCCAGCTCGGCCGGGTACGACGGGCTGCCGCGCAGGGCGACGCCGATCCGGCCGTCGACGATGCGCTGCCAGACGGCGGCGACGTTGGTGCGCACCGCGGCGGCCCGCCAGCCGTCGAACAGCGCCGAGCCCGACGGACCCAGCGCGGCGACGACGGCGGGCTCTCGCCACGGCACGCCCTGCCGGACCCTTGCCCAGGCGGCGGCCGGCGACATGACGCCGAGCACGGCCGTCAACCTGGCCGGCCCCATCCCCGGCAGACCCGCAAGAGCAGCAGCAAACGCCTCCCCCGGCAGCTCACCCTCCTCCCCCACCCCGCCGCCGTCAGCCCCCCGCCGCCCTCCTCTCCCGACGCCGTGCTCCCGGGTTTCCGCATCGGCCTCAGCACCGGACGGGTCCACAGGCGTTCGGTCGACGGAAGGGGCATCGGACGGCTCCGGCCACGCTCGGTCGGAGGTGGTCGCATCTGGCGAACCGACGACGGCGACCGGCTCGGGGGACTCGACGACAGCGGCGTCGGGCGGGTTCGGGTGCGGTTCAGTGGGAGGTCCGGCGGCAGGTGGGGCGACGACGGAGGACGGGGCGGCGGCGGGAGAGGTGGCGGCGGGATCACGGAGATTGGGATCGGGGGCGGTGGCTGTTGTGGTGGGAGGGATGGTGGTGTCGGGGGGATCGGGGGTTGTCGGCGTGGGCGGGTGGGGGGTCATGAGGCCTCCTCGTCGAGGAGGAAGCTCGGTTCGGCGCGGAGGGCCAGGGCGACGCTGACGTGGCGGGTGGCCAGAGGGGGCTCGTCGCCCATCAGGTCGGCGATCGTGAGGGCGACGCGGCGGACGCCGGCGAGGCCGCGGCCGGTGAGGCGGCCGGAGCGGAGGGCCCGTTCGACCAGGCGGCGGGCCGGGGTGTCGAGCGGGGCCTCCGCCTCGACCTGCCAGGGCTGGAGGCCGGCGTTGGCGTGCACGCCCCTCGCCTCGGCCCGGGCCCGGGCGGCGGCGACCCTGGCCGCCACCTCGCTGGTGGGCTCGCCGTCGGCCGAGGCCAGCATGTCCTCCACGTCGGGACGCCCGACCTCGAGGCGGAGCTCGAAGCGGTCGATGAGCGGCCCCGACAGCCGCCGGGCGTAGCGCTGGCGGGCCTGGGGAGTGCAGCGGCACGTGCCCTGCGCCCCACCACGGCCGCACGGGCACGGGTTCATGGCGGCGACCAGCAGGAAGCGGGCCGGCAGGGTCGCCCGAGTTGCCGCACGGGCGATGCGGATCACGCCCTCCTCCAGGGGCTGGCGCAGGTTGTCGATCACCAGAGGAGCGAACTCGCCCAGCTCGTCCAAGAACAGGACTCCGCCGCTGGCCAACGAGATCTCGCCGGGGTGGATCGCCGACGTGCCGCCCCCGACGAGCGACACCGACGAGGCGCTGTGGTGGGGGCTGCGGAACGGTGGCCGCCGCACCAGGCCGTCGTCGGGTAGCACAACACCGGCGGCGGAGTGGACCCGGGTGACCTCCAGAGCCACGTCCCGCGGCAGGTCGGGCAGCAAGCCCGGCAAACGGCGGGCCAGCATCGACTTGCCCGCTCCCGGCGGCCCCACGAGCAGCAGGTGGTGCCCGCCCGCCGCCGCGACCTCCAAGGCGGAGCGGGCGGCGGGCTGGCCGCGGACGTCGGCCAGGTCGGGCCCCGGCGGTTCGTCGGCTCGGGCGGGTGGCGGCGGCAGGTCGGGCCAGTCGGCGAGCTCCCGCAGGGCCGGCACCAGCGTGGCCAGGTGCTCGGCCGAACGGATGCGGTGCCGTCCGACGAGGCGCGCCTCGGACACGCACGCCGGTGGCACGACGACCTCCGGCGTGGTGAGCGCGTCGATGAGGGGCAGGGCGCCCGGCACTGGTCGCAGGCTGCCGTCGAGCCCCAGCTCCCCCAGGAACGACCGGTCGTCGAGGCACGTCAACCCCAGTTGGGCGTCGGCGGCCAGCAGGCCTACCGCGATGGGCAGGTCGAGCCCGGCTCCGATCTTCCGGAGGCCGGGCGGCGCCAAGTTCACGGTCACGCGACTGGTCGGCCATTTGAGCCCGCTGGACAGCAGAGCGGCGCGCACACGGTCACGCGCCTCTCGACAGGTGGCGTCGGGCAAGCCGACGACGTTGAAGCCCGGCAACCCGTCGGAGACGTGGACCTCGACCCGGACGGGCTGACCTTCGACGCCGTGGAGCGTCGCTGACGGGACGGTGGCGAGCATGGGGCTCTCCCTCCAAAGAGAACGGACGTGGAGGGGGCCTGATGCCACCGAGACTCATCATCGAGGCCCAAAGACCTGCAGAGGACCTGTACTTCCGATGAGAGTGAACGAAACACTAACCTGTCCCGTCGTGGGCCTCAACCCCTTTCGCCAACAACGTCGCTCCTACGCCGACTACGTGATGGTCGCCGCCGCGATCGTCGTCTGCATCGCGCTCGTGGCCTGGGCGCTCCTCGGCTGAACCGGTGCAGCACGGCCACGGCGACGACGACGTCGAGGTACGGCGCATCCAGCCCTACCAGGCGACCAAGCGCTACATCTGCCCGGGCTGCAACCAGGACATCCCACCCGGCACCGGCCACCTGGTGGTCGTCCCCCTCGACGCGCCCGACCTGCGCCGCCACTGGCACCACGCCTGCTGGCAGCACCGCACCCACCGCCACCCCGGCCGCAGCCGACCCCACTGACGACCAGCGCCGGGCGTTACCAGGGACCCGACAGCTCGGCAGCCTCGACGTCGTCCAGCGCCAGGCACAAGGACACCAGCTCGGCCACGATCGGGCGGGCGCCCGTCAACCGCAGGCGACCGAGCGTTTCGTCGATGTGCCGGTCGATCAGTCGGCGGTCGCCTCCGACGGGGGTTGGCGAGTCGTTTGTGGTCGTTCGGTTGCTCTCGAGTCGTTTGTAGTCGGTCTCCGACGACGAACGACTCGACTGTGGATCGGTGACTACAGACGACTCGGGACGCCCTGACCGCCGACCCTATGGCATGAGCTGCTCGTCCCAGCGGTTGCGGTGCACGGCCAGAGCGAGCGGCCGACGCTCGCGCCAGCCGAGACGCTCCAGGTCCGGGTCCTCCTCGATGTGCGACACCGGGCCGACGCACAGCCACGCCACCGGCCGCACGCCCGAGGGCAGCCCCACCAGCGACGACAGGAAGTCCTCGTCGTAGAACGACACCCAGCCGACGCCCCAGCCCTCGGCCGTCGCCGCCAGCCACAGGTTCTGGATGGCCAGGCACACGGAGTACAGGCCGGCGTCGTCGATCGTGTGCCGGCCCAACACCGCCGGTCGCCCCCGCTCCGGGTCGTAGGTGACCACCACCGACAGGCTCGACTCCAGCACCCCGTCGATCTTGATGTCGGAGAAGACGTCGGCCCGCTCCGGGTCGAGCGTGGCCGCGAAGCGCTCCCGCTCCTCCTGCACGTGGGTCCAGAACTGCTGCTTGACCTGGGCATCGTCGACCACGACGAAGTCCCACGGCTGGGTCAGGCCGACGCTCGGCGCGGCGTGGGCGGCGCCGAGCACCCGCCACAGCACAGCCGGGTCGACCGGCGCTCCGTTGAACTGGCCCCGCACGTCGCGCCGGCGGAACACGGCCTCGTACAGGTCCAT
Source organism: Acidimicrobiales bacterium (assembly GCA_035316325.1). NCBI lineage: Bacteria > Bacillati > Actinomycetota > Acidimicrobiia > Acidimicrobiales > Acidimicrobiales bacterium. Next base: position 75,237 of record DATHJB010000075.1, on the reverse strand, counting down.
CAGAAAGCGGCCTCGATCACCTGCACCTGGCCCCGGAGGATCGACACCACGTCGAAGCGGATGCGCCCCCTACACCCAGGGTTCTCCCGCAGGAAGCGAGCGGCCAGCCCGCGGAGGCGGCGCTGCTTGACCACGCCCACGGCCTCGGCCGGCACGCCGAACCGATCCGACGATCGGGTCTTGACCTCGGAGAACACGACCGACCCGTGCCCGACGAGCACCAGGTCGAGCTCGCCGTCGTCACAGCGCCAGTTGCGGGCGAGCACCTGGTAACCGGCGGCCAGGTACCAGGCCGCGGCCCTCTCCTCTCCGGCTTCACCCAGCTGCCGCTTCGCCCGGGTCATATCTCCTTCGGTGGGAGCTCTTCCACGTTGACGTCGCGAAACGTCACGATCTGCACCGACTGCACGAAGCGGCTGGTCCGGTACATGTCCCACACCCAGGCGTCCCTCAGCTCCAGCTCGACATGGGTGCGGCCCCCATCGGAGCGAACCGTCTGCCGCACCTCGTTCGCCAGGTAGAACCGGCGCTCTGTCTCGACCACGAAGGAGAACATCGGACAGACGTCCTTGTACTCCTTGTAGAGCTGGAGCTCGATCTCGGCCTCGTAGCGCTCGAGGTCCTCGGTGCTCATGGCCGGAACCCTAGTGCTTCATCAGACGACGACGACCGTGGGCGCCCGGGTTAGGCGTCGCGCTTCTCCTTGACCTTCGCAGCCTTACCGATGCGGTCGCGGAGGTAGTAGAGCTTGGCCCGCCGCACGTCGCCACGGGTGACGACCTCGATGCGAGCGATGGTGGGCGTGTGCAGGGGGAACGTGCGCTCGACGCCGACGCCGTAGCTCACCTTGCGGACGGTGAACGTCTCGCGGATGCCGGAGCCGGCACGGGCGATGACCACGCCCTGGAACACCTGGACGCGCTCCTTCTGGCCTTCGATGACACGTACGTGCACCTTCAGGGTGTCGCCCGGCGCGAAGTCAGGGACGTCGCTGCGCAGGCTTGATTGATCAACGAGATCAGTGGGGTTCATGGCACGTCGCTCCAACGGAGACGGGGCTTGTTCGCCCAACGGGGCGGACGGGAGAGGCTATCCCTCGTCGAACTCGGCCAGCAAAGCGGCGTCCACCGCGGAGAGGCCTCCACGGGTGGCCATCAGGTCGGGCCGGCGCTCGATGGTGCGACGCAGGGCCTGTGCCCGACGCCAACGGGCGATCCGACCGTGGTCGCCACTGCGCAGCACGTCCGGCACCTCCCAGCCGCGGAAGCTCGCCGGCCGCGTGTACTGCGGGTACTCCAGCAGGCCGTCGGAGAACGACTCGTCGCCGGCCGAGGCGTCGTTGCCCATCACGCCGGGCACCAGGCGCCCCACCGCCTCGATGACGACCATGGCCGCCACCTCGCCGCCGGCCAGCACCATGTCGCCCAGGGACAGCTCGCCGTCGCACAGGTGCTCCCGCACCCGCTCGTCGACGCCCTCGTAGCGGCCGCACAGCAGGCTGAAGCCCTCCGACTCCCCCGCCGCCGCCGACAGCTCCTGGGCCACCGACTGGTCGAAGCGCCGACCTGCCGGGCCCAGGTAGTAGAGCGGGCGCGGCGGGTCGACCTGCTCGACCACGGCGAAGATCGGCTCGGGCATGAGCACCATCCCGGCGCCACCGCCGAACGGGGCGTCGTCGACCGAGCGGTGGACGTCGGTGGTGCAGGCGCGCAGGTCGTGGGTGCGGATGTCGAGCAGGCCGCCGGTCCGGGCCCTGCCCAGGAGGCCCTGGTCGACGAAGTGCTCGACCATCCCCGGGAAGATCGTGAAGACGTCGATGCGCAGACCGGTCACAGGTCGAACAGGCCTTCGGGAGGGTCGACGACCACCCGGCCGTCGCTGTGCGAGACCACGAACACGACCGGCACCAGGGCGCCCGAGTCGAGCTCGATCAGGTCGGACGCCGGGTTGGCGACGACGGCGACGCACGCACCCACCACCTCGCCGGAGCCGGCCAACTCGACCGACGCGCCCACGAGATCGTCGACCCACAGCGCGTCGGGATCCTCGATGCGCTCGGCGCGCAACACCACGTCCCGGAGGCGCTCGGCGGCCTCCCGACCTTCATGGCCGGTGAACGCGACGACCCAGTGCTGGGTGTACTGCTGCGTGTGGCGCTGCTGACCCTTGCGCTGCTCCCGCCGGGCCGCGGCCACGACCAGGGGGCCGCGGTCGCTCTCCAGGCAGGAGCCCACGGCGACCCGCTCCTCGCGGTCCGACGTGAGCACCACGACGACCTCGCCCTTCAGGCCGTGCGGGCGGGTGATGCGCCCCACCTCGACGAGGGGAGGCTGGGTCACCTCAGTCCTCGAACTCGACCTCGACGTCGCTGCCGTCGCGCACGGCGGCGGCCCGCACGACGGTGCGGATGGCCTGGGCGACACGACCGCGCTTGCCGATCACCCGACCCATGTCGGAGCGGCCGACCCGGACCGTGAGGCGGGGCGTCGAGCCCGACATCTCGGTCTCGACCCGGATGGCGTCCTGGTCCTCGACCAGCGCACCGACGACATGGAGCAGCACGGCGTGCGCAGTCGGCACGACCGCGATGTCGGAGGAGGATGTATCCGTCATTCGGCTGCCGGGGCCGCAGCGGCCGGGGCCGGGGCCTCGCCCGTGAACTCGCCCCACGCCCCGGAGATCTCCAGGAGCTTGCGCACCGTGTCCGTGGGCTGGGCGCCCTTCGCCAACCAGGCGACGGCCTTCGCGTTGTCGATGCTGATCTGGGAGGGGTCGGTGCGGGGGTTGTAGATGCCGACGATCTCGATGAACCGGCCGTCCCTCGGCGAACGGACATCGGCCGCGACCACGCGGTACGTCGGCTGCTTCTTCTTGCCCATCCGCATGAGGCGGAGCTTGACGGCCACTTCGTACGTCCTTCTGTGTTGCGATGTGTTGCGAGCTCGCCGGGGAGGCGACCTGCGATTTTGCGCCAGATCGGCGCGTCAGTTCAAGCCGGGCAGCGTGAACGGCTGCTTCGGCGTGACCCGGCCGCCTCCGGGAGGGGTGACCCGACCGCCGCCGGAACGGCCCTTGCGCCCCTTGCGGCCCTTGCCGCCACCCTTCGGGCGGGCGAAGCCGGGCATCTTCTTCATCATCTTCTGCATCTCGCGGAACTGCTTCACGAGCTGGCTGACGTCACCGGGCTCGGTGCCGCTGCCCCGGGCGATGCGAGAGCGCCGGGAGCCGTCGATGACGGTGGGGTCGATCCGCTCGGCCTGCGTCATCGAGCGGATGATCGCCTCGACCCGGCCGAGCTGCTTCTCGTCGACCTCGGCGTCCTTCATCTCCTTGGGGACGCCGGGCATCATGCCGAGGATGTTCTGCAACGGGCCCATCTTGCGGACCTGCTGGAGCTGCTCGAGGAAGTCGTCGAGCGTGAAGCCGCCACCCAGCAGCTTCGCCGCGGCCTGCTCGGCCTCCTCCTTCTCGTAGACCTGCTCGGCCTTCTCGATGAGGGTGAGCACGTCGCCCATGCCGAGGATTCGGCTGGCGAGGCGGTCGGGGTGGAACAGGTCGAAGTCGTCGACCTTCTCCCCCGTCGACGCGAAGGCGATCGGCTTGCCGACCACCTCCTTGACCGACAGCGCCGCGCCACCGCGGGCGTCGCCGTCGAGCTTGGTCATGATGACGCCGTCGAGCTCGAGCGTGGCGTTGAAGGACTCGGCGACGGTGACGGCGTCCTGGCCGGTCATGGCGTCGACGACGAGGAACGTGTAGTCGGGCGAGGTCGCGTCGGCGATGTGCCTGACCTGGTCCATCATCTCGGCGTCGACGGCCAGGCGGCCGGCGGTGTCGACGATGCAGACGTCGCGGCCGAGCCGCCGCGCCTCCTCGACACCCGCCTTGGCCGTGGCGATCGGGTCGCCCGGCTGGCTGAACACCTGCACGCCGACGCGCTCGCCGAGGGTGCGGAGCTGCTCGACGGCGGCGGGCCGCTGCAGGTCGGCGCCCACGAGCAGCGGGCTGCGGCCCTGCTGCTTGAACCAGCGGGCGAGCTTGGCGGTGGCGGTGGTCTTGCCGGCGCCCTGGAGACCGGCCATCAGCACGACCGTCGGCGGCCGCGAGGCGTAGCGGATCGTGACCGATTCGCCGCCCAGCGCCTCGGCGAGGACCTCGTTGACCAGCTTGACGACTTGCTGAGCCGGGTTCAGCGCCTCGTGGACCTTGGCCCCGATGGCCCGCTCCCGCAGGCGCTCGACCATCGTCTTGACGACGGTGAAGTTGACGTCGGCCTCGAGCAGGGCGAGGCGGATCTCGCGCAGGACCTCGTCGACGTCGGACTCCCGCAGCGTTCCCTTGCTGCGGAGACGACCGAAGATCCCCTCGAAGCGATCCGAAAGCGACTCGAACATGAACCGGTAACCCTACCGCCCGCCAACCACCCCGGCCGCCGCCCCGAAGGGCCTCGGGCTTCGCCGAGTCGCTATCGACTTTCCACGACCAGCCGGCTGTCGACGGCGACAACTCCGGCGACGGCGGCGGCGATGCGCTCCAGATCGGCCCGACCCGACAGGTGCGGCACCTGGCCGGTGAGGATCGCGGTGCCGTCGGACACCTCGACCTCGGGCTGTGGCAGGTGCCACGTGCGGGGCGACTGCGCCAGCTCGTCGCGCACCCGCTGGGCGATGTCGAGGTCGCCGGACGACTCGCGGCGCTCCTCCCAGCGGCGGCGCAGGCGCTCCCGCAGGTCGGCGCCCGACGTGGGGGCGATCAGCAGCCCGATCCCGACGCCGAGGGCGACGATGGCGAGCCGCGCCGGGCCGATCACGCGGGCCGCGCGATAGCCGACCCGGAACCCTGTCCTGAGAACTGTCAGCACCGTTGCTCCTCCGTCTCGTCCGCTACGCGAAGAGCGCTTCGACGAACTCGTCGGGGTCGAAGTCGACCAGGTCCTCGACCCCTTCGCCCAGGCCCACCAGCTTGATCGGGATGCCGAGGCTGGTCTCCACGGCGAGGGCGATGCCGCCCTTGGCCGAGCCGTCGAGCTTGGTGAGCACGATGCCGGTGACGTCGACGGCGTCGGTGAACTGCTGGGCCTGGGTGAGGCCGTTCTGGCCGGTGGTGGCGTCGAGCACGAGGAGGACCTCGGTGACCGACCCCGGCTCGCGGTCGGCGACGCGGCGCACCTTGCTCAGCTCTTCCATCAGGTTGGTCTTGGTGTGGAGGCGACCGGCCGTGTCGCCCAGCACGAGGTCGCCACCCCGGGCCGCGGCCCGCTGCACGGCGTCGTAGATGACCGCCGAGGGGTCACCGCCCTCGTTGCCGCGCACGATGTCGGCGCCGGAGCGCTCGGCCCACGCGGTGAGCTGCTCGGCGGCGGCGGCGCGGAAGGTGTCGCCCGCGGCCATCACCACCGACCGGCCGCCGGCGATCTGCTGCCGGGCGATCTTGCCGATGGTGGTGGTCTTGCCGACGCCGTTGACGCCCACGAACAGCCACACGTTGGGACTGCCGGCGTCGTAGCGCAGGCTGCGGTCGCCCTCCGAGAGCAGGCCCTTCAGCTCGGCCTTGAGCCGGTCGATGAGGGCGTCGGGGTCGCTGATCGACTCGCTCTTGGCGACCTCCCGCAGGTCGTCGAGGATCCGCTGCGTGGCGGCGACGCCGACGTCGGCCCGGATGAGCGCCTCCTCCAGGTCGTCCCAGGTCTGGTCGTCGACCTTGCGGGAGCGGATGGTGGTCAGGTAGCCGCCGAGCGCACCCCTCGCCTTGCCGAGCCGATCCCGGAACGTCGGGGGCGGGCCGGCCGGCGCCTCGACGGTGGCGGTCGCGGCCGCGGTGGCCGCAGCTGGGGCCTCGACCTCCGCGGTCGACGGCTCCTCCACCCCCAGCGACTCGTCGCGGCGGCGGCCGACGACGAGGAAGTAGGCGCTGCCCGCCACGAGGACGAGAGCGAGGACGGCGACGACGACGACGAGGTCCATGGCCCGGCGGAGCCTACCGCTCCCCCGTCGGGCGGCTGGCGGCCCCGCGAACCTGAGAGGGCTGAGAAGTCCCGATGCCGGAAGGGTCGATCGACTTCGTAGTGTCGCGCCGTGGACGACGCCGAGACCTCCGCCACCTCAGCACGACCCACCACCGACGATGCGAGCCTCATCGAGCAGGCGCTGTTCGAGGTCAAGAAGGTGATCGTCGGGCAGGACCGGGTGATCGAACGCTTGATGGTGGCCCTCCTGTCGGGTGGGCACGTGCTGCTCGAAGGGCTGCCCGGGCTGGCGAAGACGCTGGCCGCCCAGACACTGGCCACGGTGGTCGGCGGCACGTTCGGCCGCGTGCAGTTCACGCCCGACCTCATGCCGGCCGACATCACGGGCACCCGGATCTACCGCCCGTCGACGGAGACGTTCGGCGTCGAGCTGGGCCCGGTGTTCGTGAACTTCCTGCTGGCCGACGAGGTGAACCGGGCGCCGGCGAAGGTGCAGTCGGCGCTGCTGGAGGTGATGGCCGAGCACCAGGTGACGATCGGCGGCACCAGCTACCCGGTACCCACACCGTTCCTGGTGATGGCGACGCAGAACCCGATCGAGTCGGAGGGCGTCTACCCGCTGCCGGAGGCGCAGCGCGACCGCTTCCTGATGAAGCTGCTCGTCGACCTGCCGTCGCCCAGCGAGGAGCTGGAGATCGTGCGCCGGATGGGCGTCGACGCCCCGCACGCCGACAACGTCCTGTCGCGGGACGACCTGGCGCGCCTGCAGCGGGCGGTCTCGCACGGCACCTACGTGGACGTGTCGGTGATGGAGTACGCGGTCAACCTCGTGCTGGCCACCCGCGATCCGGCCCGCTGCGGCCGGGCCGACCTGGCGCCGCTGCTCGACTACGGCGCCTCGCCGCGGGCGTCGCTGGGGCTGGTGGCCGCGGGCCGGGCGCTGGCGACGATGCGGCGGCGCTCGTGGGTGCTGCCCCAGGACGTGTTCGACGTCGCTCCCGACGTGCTGCGGCACCGGCTGGTCCTGTCGTACGAGGCGCTGGCGCAGGGTGTCGACGCCGACGCGATCCTCGCCCAGCTGCTGTCGACGGTGGTCGCTCCCCGGGTGAGCCCGACCCAGGACCCCACGGCTGGCAACGGATCCCACACCGGGTCCGACGCATGAGCCCTGAGGAGGTGCTGCGGCGGCTGGAGCTGACCGTGAACCGGCGGCTCGACGGGCTGCTGCTGGGCGACCACCGGGGCCTCGTGCCGGGCCACGGCACCGAGACCGGCGACACCCGCCTCTACGAGCCCGGCGACGACGTGCGGCGGATCGACTGGAACGTGACCGCCCGCACGCAGGCGACCCACGTCCGTGAGACGATCGCCGAGCGCGAGCTGGAGACGTGGCTGGTGGTGGACCTGTCGCCCAGCCTCGACTTCGGCACCGCCGCCTGCACCAAGCGCGACCTGGCCTTCAACGCCGCCTCGGCGACGGGCCTGCTCACCGCCCGGGGTGGAAACCGGCTCGGCGCCATCCTGGTGACCGGCGAGGGGACGGTGACCTTCCCGGCCCGCTCCGGTCGGGCCCACGTCCGGGCCGTGCTGCACCGGGCGTTGACGGCGCCGCAGGTGGACGGCGGGGGCCCGACCGAACTGGGTCGAGCGGTCCGGCAGCTGGCCGCGCCGAGCCACCGGCGGGGGCTGGCGGTGGTCGTGTCGGACTTCCTGGTCGACTCCGAGTGGGAGCGGGCCTTCCAGATGGTGGCCCGGCGTCACGAGGTGCTGGCCGTGGAGGTGATCGACCCCCGGGAGCTGGAGCTGCCCGACGTCGGGGTGCTGGTGGTGTCGGACCCGGAGACCGGCCGCCAGCGGGAGGTGCAGACCTCGGCGCCCGGCTTCTCGGAGCGCTACGCACAGGCCGCGCAGGCGCACCGTGACGGCGTCGCCGCCGCGCTGCGCCGGATCGGTGCCGAGCACCTGGTGCTGCGCACCGACCGCGACTGGCTGGTCGACCTCGCCCGCTTCCTCACCCACCCCGCCCGGCGGGTGCGTCGATGAGCTTCCTGGTGGCGTGGCGGCTGTGGCTGCTGCTGGCGGTCGGTGGGCTGGCGGGTGCCTGGGTGGCGTCGATGTTCCGGCGGCGGCGGGACGTCGTGCGGTTCACCAACGTGGCGCTGCTCGACGTGGTGGCGCCGGAGCGCTCGGCCGTACGGCGGCACCTGCCGGCGGGCCTGTGGCTGGTGGCGCTGGCGCTGCTCGTCGTCGGGTTCGCCCGGCCGGTGCGCACGGTGCGCGAGCCCGAGGACCGGGCGACGGTGGTGCTGGCGCTGGACGTGTCGAACTCGATGGAGGCGACCGACGTCGACCCGTCGCGCGTCGACGTCGCCAAGGCGGCCGCCGTCGACTTCGTGGACGAGCTGCCCGAGGAGGTGGACATCGGCCTGGTGCTGTTCAGCGGGACGATCACGTCGACAGCCGTGACCGAGGACCGCGCCACCGTGCGCTCCACGATCCAGACGGCCGAGCTCGACGTCTACACGGCGATCGGCGAGGCCATCTTCGAGGCGCTCGACCTCGTGGAGGCGGCGCCCCCGGCCGAGGACGGCTCACCGCCGCCGGCCCGGATCGTGGTGCTCTCGGACGGCGAGACGACGACCGGACGTAGCGACGCCTCCGCCGCCGACGCGGCCGCCGAGGCCGGGGTCCCCGTCGACGCGATCGCGTTCGGCACGCCCGACGGCATGGTCGACGACCCGACGACCGGCGTGCCGATGGACGTGCCGGTCCGGCCCGAGCCGTTGCGCGACATCGCCGCGACCTCCGGTGGGGAGTTCGCCGAGGCCGACTCGCTCGACAGCCTGGAGTCGGTCTACGACGCGATCTCGACCGTGGTCGGCTACGAGGACGTCGAGCGCGAGATCGGCGGCTGGTTCACCGGCTTCGGCCTTCTGTTCCTGGCCGCCGCCGGCCTGCTGTCGCTGCTCTGGTCGCAACGGCTGCCCTGAGCGCCGACGCTCTCCGTGGCGCCGTCGACGCCACACGGCGCGATCCAGCTGCTCCGCGTCGCATTGGGTAAACAGCAGATGAACTGGAGATAGACACAGAGCAAATTATGCCGGCGACGCCAGGTCGCCGCGCGCGGGATCACCGGGGGGTTCTTGACCCGGCCTCGCCGCGGCGCGCACGCTCCACCGTCGCCGCCACCCGGGCCTCCCCTCCGGGCGTCGGCCGTCCCCCGACGACGATGCGCATCCCCCTTCGCACCAAGCTGACCCTCCTCTTGGCCATACCCCTTCTGGTCCTCGTGGCCGCCGCGGCCCGCGAGGTGCAGAACACCACCGACGACGCCCAGCGCGGCGACGCTGCCACGAGCCGCGTCGAGCTGTCGCTCGCCGCCACGACCGCCGCCCTCGAACTGGCCCAGGAGCGGGCGCTGTCGGCCTCTCTGTTGTCGGCCACCAAAGCCCCGCCGGCCGCTCCCCCCGACAGCGAGACGGCCGAGGATCTGGCTTCCCAGCGCGACCGGACGTCGGACGCCATCGATGCCCTGCGCGCCACCATCACCGGCGGCCGGTCGGAGCTCGGCACCGCACCGGCGCTCGACCAGCTCGACCGCCTGGCGGCCGCCCGGGAGCAGGTCGACCAGCGAGGCGAGGCCACGAGCGACGACGTGCTCGGCGCCTACGCCGAGATCATCGACCCGGTGCTGGATCTCGACCGGGCCGTCGAGCTCGCCGGCAGCGCCGCGATGATGACCCGGCTCGACTCGTTCCAGGCGCTGTCCCGAGCGCTCCAGGAGGTGGTGGTCGAGCAGGGGCTGCTCACGTCGGCCTTCGCCTCGGGCACGGTCAACCGGACGACCTACGACCGCCTGAGGGAGTCGGTGACCAGCCAGAGCCTGTGGTTCGACCAGTTCGCGCGCAACGCCGACTCGGCCCAGCTCGACCACTACGCCAAGGCGTTGGCCCAGCCGGCGGTCACCACGAGCCTGCGGCTGCGCGACCAGGCGCTGGCGGCGGGGCCGGACGGGCAGGTCCACGCCGACCCGGCGGCCTGGGCCAACGTGATGGAGCGCAAGACCGGCTTCCTCGAGACGATCGCGGACGACACCGCGGGGTCGCTGGCCGACAGCGCCGCCGGCCAGCGGGAGCTCGCCTCCGACCGGCGCACCCGGGCCCTGCTCGTGCTGGGCATCACCGTCGCCCTCTCGGTGGCGGTGCTGGTGCTGCTGTACCGCACGGCCATCCGCCCGCTGCGACGGCTGACGCTGGCCGCCGACCACGCCGTGCACGTCGCCCTCCCTGCCGCCGTCGAGGTGGCGCAGAACGAGGGAGCCGAGGCGGCCCGACGGGCGCTCACGCCCCTACCGCTGCCCGCCGACGGCGACCTCGCCGAGCTGACCGCCGCATTCAACGAAGCCCAGACCGCGGCGCTCGCCCTCGCCAGCGACGAGGCCGAGCTGCGCACCAAGGTCAACGCGGTGTTCCTCAACTTCGGGCACCGCACGCAGGATCTGGTGACCCGCCAGCTGGGTCACATCGACGACCTGGAGGCCCGCACCGAAGACCCCGACACGCTGTCGGACCTGTTCCTGCTCGACCACCTGTCCACCCGGCTGCGGCGCAACGCCGAGAGCCTGGTGGTGATGGCGGGCGCCGACTCGCCCCGGCCCTGGAGCCGGCCAGTGTCGGTGGTGAACGTGGTCCGGGCGGCGGTGGCCGAGGCCGTCGACTACTCGCGGGTGGACGTCGACTCGATCGACCCGGGAGCCATCGTGGGGATCGCCGCCAACGACGTGTCGCACCTGCTGGCCGAGCTGGTGGACAACGCCCTGGCGTTCTCGGCGTCGGGGACGAGGGTGCGGATCGCCGGCGGGTGGGTGGACGAGGGCCGCTACCTCGTGACGGTGACGAGCGCCGGTGCCGGGATGAACGCCGGCCAGCTCGACGAGGCGAACGAGCGCATCTCCGGGTCGAACGTCAGCGACCCCGGGATGTCGCGCTACTTCGGCATGTTCGTGGTCGGGCGCTTCGCCCGGCGACACGGCATCGACGTGCGACTGATGCCGGCGCGTGGGGACGGCACCACCGCCGAGGTCCTGCTACCCGAACAACTGATGGTGGGCGCTGTCGCGGAATGCCAGACGACGCCTGGGAGGTAGAGGCCGGCGTGGTCCGGCCGTACCTCTTCACCAAGGGGCGTACGCGGCCGACCCACCACCTCCTCGCCGTGGAGGCGATGGTGACCGCCACCGACAAGGGTGGAGCGGCCACATCCGAGCTGGCACCGGAGCAGCGGCGCATCGTGGAGCTGTGCGAGGAGGCGGCGCAGTCGGTGGCCGAGATCGCGGCCCACCTGTCGACGCCGCTGGGCGTGGTGCGGGTGCTGGTGGCCGACCTGGCCGACGAGCACCTGCTGGAGGTGTTCGAGGGCGAAGCCGACCTCGCCGCCGACGTCGAGCTGCTGCAACGGCTCATCGCCCGGGTGAAGGCCATCCCCGCCTGATCCGGCTCAGAACGGCTCGTCCTGCTGCTCGCAGTAGACGGCGAGGGCCGTGAGGTGGTGCTCCCAGCCCTCGGTGTGCGCCTGGAGGAGGGTGGCACGCTCGTCTTCGCCCCACTGCTCCCAACCGGTGTGGCGCAGCTGGACGAACGTGCCGTCGCGGTGCGGGGCGAGTGCGACCTCGACGTAGGTGGTGTAGGGCCAGCCGTGGTCGGCCCAGGTGAGCGCCAGGCGGACGCCGGGGATCAGCTCGAGGATCACCCCCGAGGTGACCAGGCGCCGCCCGGAGGGGTCGACCCACGGCTCGACGAAGGCGCCACCGACCTCGGAGTCGATCACCACGCCGGGCGCCCACCACTGGCGGATCGCCGTGTTGTCGGTGAGCGCCCGCCAGACCACGTCCGGAGGGCTCGCCACCACGACATTGAGTTCGATCTCGCGCTCGGCGTCAACCATGTCGATCCTCGTCAGCACCGCTGCTCAACCCGTCGTACGAACATGTGTTCGATGGTAGACGGGCGCGCCGAACGACGCAACGGGAAATCGGGCGTTCGCGCCGCTCAGCGGCGGGAGGCGACCAGGCGCAGGACGTACCAGAACAGCATCATCACCGAGGCGAACAGCTGGACCGCGGCGCCGACGTAGGCCTCCGCCGGGTAGCGCCGGACGATGTTCTGGGTCTGGTACAGGATCGAGGCGCCGGCCAGGGCGATCATGCCCACCGAGAACCACACGCCCAGCTCGAAGCCGAACAGCACGGCGGCGACGATCAGCAGGAGGGCGCTCACGCCCGCCCAGATCAGCATCGGGCGCAGGAACGACAGGTCGCGGCTGGTGGTGAGGGCCACGGCGGTGAGGGCCGCGAAGCCCACGGCGGTGATGATGGCCGCCACGCCGACGGTGGTGGCACCGTCGCCCTGGATCTCGAAGATGTAGTGGAGGAACGGAGCGAAGATGACCGCCTCGGCCGCCGCCATGCCGAACAGCCCGAGGTACTGGCGCGACGGGTTGAGCACGTCGTGGGCGGCGCTGGTGGCCAGCCAGTTCACGATCATGAAGCCGCCGAGGATCAGCAGCCAGGTGCTGCTGCCGGAGACGAAGTCGTAGAGCGCCCGGGCCGCTCCCAGGTTGATGAGGAGCGTCTCGAACGCCACGAAGGCGACGAGGGCTGCCCCCAGGTGCTGGTACACCTTCACGACGAAGTCGGCGCGCGACTGTTCGTCGAGGCTGGCGACGGACGGGTAGCCGAGCGGGGCGGTGGTCATGGCGCCCAGCGTACGTCGGTCAGGACGGCTCGAAGGTCCAGCCGGCGCCGCCGGCGATCGGGACGACGCGACGGGCGGTCAGGCGCCGTCGAGGTAGGTGGCCAGCAGGTCGCTGCGCTCGGTGAGGCGGGCGGCGGTGGCGTGCAGGGTGAGCCGGCCGGTGGTGAGCACGTAGGCCTCGTCGCAGACGGCGAGGGCCAGGTCGGTCGCCTGCTCCACGAGCAGCATGGCGACTTCACCGCGCAGCCGTTGGAGGGCGTCGTAGAGCAGGTCGACGACGACGGGCGCCAGGCCGAGCGTCGGCTCGTCGAGCAGCAGTATGCGAGGTGCCGCGCAGAGAGCGCGGCCGACGGCGACCATCTGCTGCTCACCGCCGGAGAGGGACCAGGCCCGTCGCTTGCGCAACCGGACCAGTGCCGGGAACACCTCGTAGATGGTGTCGGGGTCGTGGGCCGAGGTCCGCCGGTTCCGGCCCTTCTGTGCCACCTGGAGGTTCTCGTGCACGGTGAGGTTGGGGAAGAGCCGCCGGCCTTCCGGGACGTGGGCGATGCCGAGCCGGGCGATGCGCTCGGGCGAGCGGCCGGCGAGGGAGCGTCCCTCGATCTCGATGAGGCCCGTGTGCGGGGCGAGCCCCGACACGGCGTCGAGCAACGAGGTCTTGCCGGCACCGTTGGCGCCGAGCAGGGCCACGGCGCCGAGCCGTGGGACGGTCAGGTCGACATCGTCCACGGCGGTGATCGACCCGTAGCGGACGGTCAGGCCGGCGATGTGGAGGACCGGCGGCGCCGCATCGACGGAGGCCGCCGGTGCGACGTCGGGCTCAGCGGATGACACGGCGGGTCCCGAGGTAGGCGTCCTGGACGGCTGGCAGGTCCCAGATGGCCTCGATGCGGTCCTCGGCCACCTTGCGGCCGAGCGCCAGCACGACGGCGCGGTCGGCGACGCGGCGGAGGAAGTCGACCTTGTGGTCGACCAGCACCACCCCCACCCCGGCGGCGCGGAACGCAGCGATGTGCTCGGCCAGGCGGACGGTCTCCGCCTCGTTGAGGCCGGCCGACGGCTCGTCGGTCAGCAGGTAGCGGGGCCGAGCGAGGGCGACGCGGGCCAGCTCGAGCCACCGCCGCTGCCCGTAGGTGAGGCGCGAGGCGGGCAGGACCGCCTGCTCGCGCAGGCCGAACTGCTCGAGGCAGGCCTCGGCCGCCGCCCATCGTCGGTGCTCCCGGGCGAGCATCTGCCGCCGCGTCACCCAACTGGCGAGGAGGCCGGTGGCTTCCCGGTCCTCGGTGGCGAGCAGCACGTTGTCGATGCAGCTGAGCTCGTCGATCACCTGGGGCGTCTGGAAGGTGCGCAGGCAGTGGGCCTGCCGCGCCCGACCCGGCCGGCCCGTGGCCAGGACGGTGCCGTCGACGGTCACCCGGCCACGGCAGGGCACCAAGCCGGTGATCGCGTTGAGGAGCGTGGTCTTGCCGGACCCGTTCGGGCCGACCACGGCGAGCACGACGCCGGGCTCGACCTCGATGCTCAGGTCGTCGACGGCCACGACCCCGCCGAAGGTGACGCGCACGTCGGTGGCGACGAGCATCAGGCCTCCCCCGCCACGGCGGGCTCTGCCGGGCGTCCCCGGCGGCGGTCGGCGACGAGGCCCTGGACGCGCCCGGCGAGGCCCACGAGTCCGTCGGGTACGAAGATCATGATGGCGATGAGGAGCCCGCCGAACACCAGGTCGCGGTCGCGGCCGATGAACCGGAGCTGCTCGGGTGCCCACACCACGAACGCTGCGCCGAGCACCGGACCCCATGCCGATCCCAGACCGCCGAATAGCAGGACGAGGAAGATGTCGATCGCCAGCTCGATGTCGAACGCCTCGGGGCTCAGCACCCGGTTGCGATGGGCGAGGAGGCTTCCCGCGGCGCCGGAGTAGGCGGCCCCGGCGACGAACATGGTCGCTCGGATGCGCATCACGCCGATCCCGAACGTGGACGCCGCCAGCGGTAGGTGGCGCACCGCGGCGGCCTCCCGGTTGAGCGGCGAGCGTTCGACCAGCAGGGTGAGGCCGAGTGCCAGCAGCAGGACCACCACGACAGCCGCGGCCGAGGACCGCCCCGAGAGCTCGTCGCCGCCGAGGCTGATGCCGGGCAGCGACCGCCGTTCGCCGCCCGGCCCCGCGAAGGACGACCACTCGCGGAAGACCACGACGGCGAGGAACCCGAACGCGAGGGTGGCGATGGCGAAGTAGAACGCGTCGCAACGTTTGACCAGTGCGAACAGGCCGGCGGCAACCACTGCGGTGATGGCCACCGCGCCCAGCAACCCCAGGGCGAAGGGCAGACCGTGGTCCTGGGTCAGCCATGCCGAGCTGTAGGCGCCGAGGCCGACCAGCGCGGCCTGGCAGAAGGAGAACTGCCCGCCCACGCCGAACGCGAGGTAGAACCCGAGCCCGGCGATGGCCAGGGTGGCCCACTGGCCCACCAGGCCCTGGCTGTACGGCGAGTCGGCCAGCACCACGATCACTGCGAGCGCTACGGCGAAGGCGGCGAGCCCGAGGCCCTGCCGACCGGCGTACACCGGCGGGCGGACCGGCCCAACCGTCGCCGGCGCGGTCGGCTGCCCGCCGGCCGCGCCCGCCGGGTCGACCGAGAGCTCAGACACGCTGGCCCACCTGCTCGGGCAGCAGGCCCTTCGGGCGCACGGCGAGGATCCCGAGCATGAGGACGAAGGGGTAGATCTCACGGTACGAGGGGTCGATGTAGCCGGTGGCCCATTGCTGGAGGACGCCGAGGAGCACGGCCGCGAGGGCGACGCCGCCGATCCGACCGAACCCGCCGATGATGGCGGCGGCGAAGGCGAACAGCATGGGGCCGAACCCGAACGTGGGCGTGAGCTGCTGCGTGGGCGCCACCAGCACCGCTCCGACCGCGGCGAGCGCAGCCGCGAGGGCGAAGGCCGCCATGGACAACCGGTCGACGGAGATGCCCATGAGCTGTGCGGTGGTCCGGTCCGTCGCCAGAGCCCGCACCTGGCGACCGAACGACGTGCCCTGCAGGAGCAGGGCGACCAGGGACAGCGCCAGCGCGGCGGCGCCGAGGATGAGCAGGTTCTGCATCGGGATCCGGGCACCGAGCACCTCGACGGTCCGGAAGCCGAAGAAGCCCGGCAGCCGTTGCGGGCTGGTGCCCTTCCAGCGGATCACCAGCGACCGGATCACCAAGGCGGCCCCGAGCGTGGCGATCACCACGACATGCACCGACCGACCCCGCAATGGCGCGGCCGCGACCCGTTCGAGCACCGCGCCGGTGCAGGCCAGCGCGAGCACCGCGACGAGTGCGGATGTTGCCAGGGTGAGGCGCAGGTCCTGGTAGGCCCAGAGCGCCACGTAGGCACCCAGGGTGACGAGGTCTCCCTGGGCGAAGTTGATGACACCGGTCGCCTTGTAGATCAGCACGAAGCCGAGCGCTATCAGGGCGTAGATGGCACCGTCGGCCAGGCCGCTGATGGTGAGGAGGACGAAGCGGGACATCCCTAACGGCCCCCCGCCACGAGGCGGGGGCCCGGCTCGGGCACCCCGCCTCCTGGTCGTCGAGCGGGGTAGCTCATCCGCCGTACCGTTTGACCGCCACGAACTCGCCGTCCTCGTAGCGACCCACGGTGCTCTCCTGCGAGAGGAAGCCGTTGTCGTTGCGGTAGGTGACGGCGCACATGCCGGTCGCGACCTCGATACCCGCCAGCCCGTCGCGGATGGCTGCGGGATCGGCGCTCTCGGCGGCCTCGATCACGTGACGGAGCAGGAACACCGAGTCGTACAGCTCCGCCGCGCTGTACGAAGGTGTGTACCCGAACTCCGCCTCGAAGCGGCCGGCCCACTCGGCGACGTAGTCGCGCTCGTCGTCCGTGGGGATGCAGTCGACGGTGCCGTAGACGTTCGCCAGCACGCTGTCGTCGCCGACACCGGTCTTGAACGAGGCGAAGCCGATGCTGCCCGGGCCCATGTACGGCACGTCGAGGCCCTGTTGCGCGGCCGTGACCACCGATGCGGCAAGAGTGTTCGGGGTTCCCCAGTCCAACACCGCGTCGCTGTCGGCGACGGCCTGGATGGGCTCGCTGAGGTTGGTGGCGTTGTACTCGAAGCTCCGCTCGGCGCCCGCCGCGCTGCCGAGCGCTTCCTTGGCCGCAGCCACGCCCTGCTGGCCGAAGCTGGCGTTCACCGAGAGGAGGCCGACGTTCTCGGCTCCGAGCTCATCGGTGAGGAACGACGCCGCCACCGAGGCGGCCTCGTCGTTGCGTGGCCGTGAGGCGTACACCCACTCGTTGCCCGCCTCGCCATCCGTCGCCAGTGCCGGGTCGGTGGAGTTGTGGATGAGCGGTATCTCCTCCTCGGCGACCCGCTCGGTGATGGCGAGGGTGGCTGTGCTCGACACCGGCCCGAGGATCGCCGTCGGGTTCTCGGCCACCGCGAGGTTCAGGGCGTTCACCACGGCGTCGCCCACCGGTGGTGTGTCGATCGTGACCAGCTCGATGTCGTGCCCGCCGAGCCCACCGGCTTCGTTGATCTCGTCGATGGCCATCCGGGCACCGTCGTTGAAGTCGGCGATGGCGTTGCCGTCACTCGAGTTGGTCGGATCGGAGATCATCGCGACGAGCTTGACCGGCTCGTCGAGCTCGAAGTCCTTGGATGCCTCGACCTCTGCGGGCACGGTGGTGGATGGCGCGTCGTCCGCATCGGAGTCGTCGCCCCGGCTGCAGGCCGTCGTGACCAGGCCGAGCGCCAGTAGCGCCGCGGCCAGTCGTCGTGAGTTTGCCGTCATGTCGATCCCTTCGCTGTCGCAGCGGGAAGCTCGACGAGAGCTCCCGCCCCGGGTTCTGACACATCGTCAGATCTGAAGATGCCCCCCATCTGACAGGTCGTCAAGCCGGAGGTGTGATGACCCCGTCAGGTTCTGGTGTCAGGGCCGTGCATCGCCCGTCGGTCGGAGCAGGGTCTGGCTGTAGGACGCGTGTCGAGGGGCCGTCACCGCCGTTGCGACCGCGTCGGCCACGTCGGCGGGACGCAGCGGTTCCCACGGGCCTGCGTCCCTCTTCAGCTCCTGCAGGACCGCGGGCCGCGTGTGCCGGTTCAACGTGGTGTCCACGGCACCGGCTTCGATCGTGGAGATGCGCACGCTGCGGCCCGACACCTCCTGCCGGAGTGCTTCGAAGAAGGCGTTGACCCCGGCCTTGGTCGCGCTGTAGGCGGCTGCGTACTTGCGCGGCCGACGGGCTGCCACCGAGCTGATGGCCACGACGTCGGCCACCCTGCGGCTGCCGGTGGTGGCCGCGAGGAGCAGATGTGGGAGCGCGGCGTGTGTGCACTCCATGGCCGCCCCCAGGTTCGTCTCCAGCATCGTCCGCCACGCCGCCGGGTCCCCGTCCTCGACGGGTTCCAGGACGGACACACCGGCGTTGTTGACGAGGATGTCGACACCGCCTCGATGCTGCACGACCTGGTCGATGACGGCGGCTCCTGCGCCAGGCGCCGACAGGTCGGCGACGAGCGACGAACAGCACGATCCGAGGCTCGCCTCGACGCGACCGAGCGCGTCAGCGTCTCGGCCGACGAGGACGACGTGAGATCCCAGGCCGTGGAGCCGGACGGCCGTCGCCGCCCCGATCCCCCGGGAGGCGCCGGTGACCACCGCCAGCGTCCCGGTCAGCGGCAAGGTGCTCACCGCCGACGCCGCCCGACGCCGCGGTCCCCGCCCGGACGTGCCGGACCTCGCTCACTCACGTCAACACTCCCCCCTCGGTCGATTATTTGACCGGGTGTACGTATAACACTCCGACGAAGCTGCGGTCAACGAGTACGGGGATGTCCGCTGGCCTGCGGTGATCGGCGGATCGCGGCAGTACGATCGCCAAATCGCCATGGATGTGAAGCGCCAAACCCCGACGACCGAAGCCACACAGTGGTGGGCCGACTCACCGTCGAACCCGACCGTCCGGGTGGTGACGATCATCGAGCACCTCGCCCGGTACCCGGACCGGAGCTTCGGCGCCTCGGAGCTGGCTCGGACGCTCGCGATGACGAAGAGCACCTGCCTGGCGATCCTCATCACGCTGACCCAGGCCGGCTACCTCATCCAGCATCCGACCCGGAGGGACTTCCGATTGGGGCCGGCCTTCGTGACCGCGAGCCGGGCGGCTCAGGCCCGCTTCCCCGATCTCGAACCTGCCCACGACACCATCCGTCGCGTAGCGGCGCAGATCGGATCCCCCATCAACGTGACGACGGTGATCGAGGACCAGATCGTCATCCTCGACGTGATCGGACAGACCAACCTGTTCGGCGGCGTCCTGCGCGTGGGCGTGCGGGTGCCCTTCAACCCCCCGTACGGGGCAGTGCACGTGGCCTGGACCGACGCCTCGCAGTGGGACGCCTGGCTCCGATCGGCCAACCCGCCCCTCACGCCGGATGCGCTCCGCACCATGCAGCGCGTCGTGGAAGGTGCACGCCGACGCGGGTACATCGTGACGCTCGATCTCCCGAGCGGCCACGAGCTGGAACCCGTCCAGAACAAGCTGCGCGGGTCCGCACGGGTGGTCGATCCGACCGACCACAAGCGCCTGGCAGCGGCCCGACTCAACGACGTGCCGTACTTCCTCGAGGAGGTGAAGCCCCGGCACCGGTACCAGGTCGGGCAGATCCAGGCGCCGGTCCTCTCGGCGCCGCTGCGCGAACCGCTGGCCCTCTCCGCGAACTGGACGGGCGACACGCTCACCGGCGCCGAGGTGGTGGAGGCCGCGGAGTGCCTCCAGTCAGCCGCCGCGGCGGTCGCCACCGAGGTGCGCCGCCGCTGAACCGGGGCAGCGTCGTGCGGCTGCCGCCGGTGGCTCTCAGGGCGTTCCACCACCGATCACGGCCTTGGCGCCGAACCCGTCAGGGACGACGATGTCGGCCATGATCTCGGCGAACGTCAGCGGCGAGCAGGTGACTCGCCGGAGGAGGCGGTGCCGGGCGACGGGAAAGGCGGCCCGTCCGTGCTGGACCGCCAGGTTGTCCCAGATCACCAGGTCGTCGGGCTCCCAGCGGTGGACGTAGGTGAACCGATCGCTGTACATGTGCTCGAACAGCTCGGCGATGACGGCTTCGCTCTCGCACTCGTCGAGCCCGTCGATGTGGCTCGACTGCTGCTCGGAGACCCGGAGGTAGGCGACCTCGAGCCGGGGGTGCCGACCCAGCACCGGGTACGACCCCCGTGGGTAGGTGGACGGATCGGCGTCCTCCCCGATGTCGGCCAGCCGCAGCCGGTGGTCGCGGTCGTAGGAGATGTCGAAGCTGTACATCTGGGTCACGGTGAGCTCGGCCACCTTGGCGCGCGTCGGCTCGTCGAGGGCGGCGGCCGCG
Source organism: Acidimicrobiales bacterium (assembly GCA_035316325.1). Classification (NCBI taxonomy): domain Bacteria; kingdom Bacillati; phylum Actinomycetota; class Acidimicrobiia; order Acidimicrobiales; species Acidimicrobiales bacterium. The sequence continues at coordinate 55,142 of DATHJB010000075.1, read as the reverse complement.
GCGACGGTGTCGGCGAAGAACGTGTCGGCCCCGGGAACGACGTGGATGCCGTACAGGGAGAGGGCCCAGAGGGGCTCCGGGGTGAAGCCGAAGTCGGAGTGGAACGGGAAGCGGTTGTCGCCCCGCACGAGAGCATCGGGGTCGGCGTTGGACACGAAGCTGTGGAGGCTGCCGTCGGCGCGCTCGTCGAGCACCGGGCCCGATGCGGCCTCCATGATCCGGACCTGGTCCGCGGGCTGGAGGCCCTGGCCACGCAGCACCAGCAGGTGGTGGGTGCCGAGCGCATCGCGCAGGGCCTCGGCGGTCGGGACGTCGAGCGGGCCTCGGAGGTCGGCGTCGACGATCTGGGCCCCGAAGGCCTCACCGATGGGGACGAAGTGCATGAGCGCTCCAAGGTCGGGGCCCGTCCGGGTCGGGCCGATCGGGTGGGCTGGTCAGGCGGTACTCGGTCCAGTCGGTGACGAGGTGTCGACGGCGGATCCGCCACCGGTCCGTGCGCTCGAAGCGGTCCAGGTAGCGCAGCACCATCACCCGGGCGACGCCGGGAGCGTCGACGTCGAGGTGGTGGGCGTGGCAGTAGGACTCGGCCGTCGCCACGTCGCCGTCGCCGTCGACGTCGATCGAGATCTGCCCGAGCAGGTGTGAGGTGGCGACGCATCTCCGGTGGCCTGCTCGGATGGCGTCGGTGATCCGATCGGCTCCGGCGATGGTGACCAGTGGTGCCCCGGCCACCTCCACGACGAGCTCCGCTTCGTCGCTGAGCAGGGTGCCCAGGTGGTCGTAGTCACGCCGGTCGACATCGTGGGCGTAGGCCCGGATGATGCGGGCGATCTCTCTCCGGTGGCGGTGTGCGATCTCGAGCGCGGGATCGTCGGTGGCGTTCATCGCCGGCCTCGGGTGACCGTCACGATGGGTTGCATCGCCCGGGTGCCGATCGCGTTCGGCGACAGGGGCGGATCGCCGACGAAGTCGATCTGCCAGGCGCCGCCGAGCAGGAACTGCAGGCTCGCCTCCACTTCGGCGGCACCCAGGAACCGACCGACGCAGCGGTGGTGCCCACCCCCGAAGACGGTGTGGCTCGACAGCGGCAGGTTCCGGCCGTCCGGCACCGGCACGGCGAGGTACACGAGGGTGCCCTGCTCGACGTCGATCTCACCCAGCTGGACGGACGTCGACGCGTACCGGAACGCTCCGGCCAGGGGCGGCTCGGCGCTGACCGCCGCGGCGATCTCATCGACCGTCGGCGGCACCCGCCGGGAGCTGTCCGGGCTGGTTCGCAGGACGGCCCAGGCGTTGGTGATGCCCGCCGCGGTCGTCTCGAACCCGCCGAGGAGCACCTGTTCGAGGACCGTGTGCTCGACCTCGGAGCCCATGGCCGCCACCAGCTCGTGGTAGCGCCGGATGCCGGCACTGATGGCCTCGTGCTCCCTGCCCACCCGAAACGTGAAGGAGGCGTTGAGCCACGGCATCACGTCCGCGAGCCCGTCGGCGTGGCCCGTGTCGAGGACCAGGAACCGGCAGGCGGCGGCAGCCACGGAAGGGAGCACGACCTCGGGGTAGAGGCCGATGGGCTGCGACGAGTCGGCGGCGGACGAGAGCCGTTGGTCCAGCTCGTCCACGATGGCGTCCACACCGCCGGCCGCCATGTCGGCCACGACCTTCGAGAGCTTGGAGCGGCCTGCACGGTGCACGCTGCCCGACCGCGGGGAGATGAGGGAGTCGTGGAAGGCCGTGATCGTGTCGAACTGGTGGCCGACGAAGCCGAGATCGGGGAGGCTCGGAACCCGGAGGCGCTCGTCCCGGAAGCCGGCCGCGATCAGGTCCTCGTCGAACACGGCCAGCCAGCCCCGGCCGACGGCGTAGCGCCCCCCGAGTGAGCGGACCTGCCCGAGCACCCGCATCGGATCCGACAGGTAGGTGGAGCCGTAGAGGTCGAACCCGGCGGTCAAGCCGTCGTGGTCGACGTCGAGCTCACCGAGAACGGATGACGGACCCTTGGTGGACATTCGCGAACCGCCTCTGGTCGACTATTAGTCCATGCAGGCGAATAGCCGCCCTAGGGCGATAGTGCTCGGCGGAGCAGGTCGTGTCAAGGGAGGCCGTCGCCGAACAGGTCCGGATCGGTCCGGCGGAGGCGTCGCAGGTTCGCCGCCCACATGTGCGGCAGGTAGTAGCGCTCGTACTCCGGTCGGGTGAGCGCCACGTAGGCGGACGTGAGCTCCTCACCGCCCACCGACCTCGCTTCGAGGTCATAGCGCGCGGTCTCCTCGAGTGTGATCGCCTCGATCGCGGCTCGCTCGACCGACTGCGAGGCGATAATCGCCCCGTGGTTGCGGATGATCAGCACCCGCCGGTCACCGAGCAGCTTCGCGAGTCGCGGCCCGTGGACCGGTGGCGTCGAGCCGTCGTCCTCGACGAAGACCTGGTCGTCATCGAAGAGGACGGCCCCGACGTTGTAGAGGCCGACCGTCCGCCCGGTCGTCGCCAGCACCGACACCCAATGGGAGTGGGTGTGGATGACGGACCGGACGTCGGGACGGGCCCGGTAGATCGCGGCGTGGAACTCGACGGCAGGCGACGGATCCCGATCGCCGGCGACCCTCTCGAGGTCGAAGGACGACTTCACGAGGGTCTCGGGGCGCGTCTCGTCGCAGTACTCGAAGGCCGAGACCCAGAAGGCATCCTCTCCGTCGACGCGGGCCGACACGTGGCCTGCCACCCCGCTGTCGCACCCGGAACGGCCCAGCATCCTCCGGGCGGCGGCGACCGTGAACCGGAGCGACTCCTCGTCGGCGGGCGCCTGCACCGTCACGACACCCACGTGAGCGACTGCAGCTCGCTGTAGGCCGTCATCGCGAAGTCGCCGCAGTCGCGCCCGATCCCCGAGCGCTTGAACCCGCCGAAAGGCGCCTCCATGTGCCGGACCGCACTGTTGATCTGCACCCCGCCGGCGCGCAGCCGACGGCCGATCCGCTGCGCCCGTCGGACGTCGGCGCTCCACACGTAGTCGATCAACCCGTAGTCGGAGTCGTTGGCGACGCCGATCGCCTCCTCGTCGCCGTCCACGGCGATGACGACGACGACGGGCCCGAAGACCTCTTCCCGAGCGATCGCCATGTCGTTCGTGACGTCCACGAACAGCGTCGGCGCCACGTAGAAGCCCCGCTCGAGCTGGGGACGGGCACCGCCGGCGACGAGGCTCGCCCCTTCCTCGCGGCCGAGCCGGACGAAGCGCTCCACCCGCTCACGATGAGCAGCCGAGATGACCGGCCCGACGTCGTTCGCCGAGTCGCGGGGGTCGCCGACACCGAGCTCGGCCGCCCGCTTCGCCAGCCGCTCGACGAGCTCGCCGGCCACGGCCCTGTCCGCCACCACCCGGGTCGGTGCCGTGCAGATCTGCCCGCTGTAGAACGTCCACACCGTCTCGATGCCCCGCACAGCCGAGGCCAGGTCGGCGTCGTCGGTGACGATGGCCGCCCCCTTCCCGCCGAGCTCCATGAGCTGCCGCTTCATCTGGGGCCCGGCGTTCCCGGCGATGCGGGCGCCCACCTCGGAGCTGCCGGTGAAGGAGACCATGTCCACGTCGGCGTCCACGAGTGCGGCGCCCACCTCCGGCCCGGAGCCCGTGACGACGCTGCAGACCCCGGCGGGGAGTCCGGCCTCGGCAAGGAGGTCGGCGAGCATGAGCACGCACAGCGGATCCTGGGGAGCCGGCTTGACCACGACGGTGTTGCCCATCGCCAGCGCCGGCGCCAGCTTCCCCGCCGTGTTGGCCAGGGGGTTGTTGTACGAGGTGATCGCCCCGACGACGCCGACCGGCTGGCGCACCGTCACCGCCGACACGTAGCCGCCGGGACCGAGGATCGTGTCGGGCATCGAGATCGGATCGAGCACCCCGTCGAGCGGTTGGGTCGCGGCCCGGGCGTAGCGCCGGAAGCGGGCCGCTGTCGCCGCGACGTGCATGCCCCGGAACACCGGCTCGGTCGCGCCGGTCTCGGCACAGCCGAGCTCGACCAGCTCGTCCGTCCGCTCGACGAGCAGGTCCGCCGTCCGCTTCAGGATCCGGGATCGCTCGCCGGGTGACGTCGACGACCATGCACCCAACGCCTCCCGGGCGGCACCCACCGACTGGCGGACCTGGGTGGCGGAGGCCTCCGGCGCGTAGGCGAGGACCTCTTCGGTGGCGGGGTTCACCAGGGGGTAGTGCCCGTCGTCGGGCGCCACCCGCGATCCAGCGATCACCAAGTCGTGTCGGGGTGCTCCAGATCGGCTCATTGCCGGGCTCCTTGTCGTTGGGTCGGTCACAACGGGCCGACTGGACCGGTGTGGGGACGCACGTCAGGTGAGGAAGGCGTCGACCTGCGCCGGCGTCACCTCGTGCCGGAAGAGCGCGGCGGCGTTGCGCCAGGCGATCGCCTCCCTGGCATCGGGAGCGAGCCGACCCAGCTGGCCCCACATCACCGGCTGGGTGTCGGGCCACGTCGAGTCGAGGTGCGGGTAGTCCGACTCGACGAGGATCCGGTCCACGCCGACCGAGTCGGCTATCCGCAGGGTCATCGCGTCCTCGATGACGCAGAAGTAGAAGTTGCGCCGGAGGACCTCGAGGGGTGTCGGGCCGCGCCGGTCCCAGGACCCGAAGATCTGCTGGTAGCGCTCCATGTGCACCAGGCGGTCCATCAGCCCCGGCACCCAACCGAGGCCACCCTCCGCCATCACGATCCGCAGCCCCGGGAACCGGATGGGCACCTGCGAGAACAACCAGTCGACGGTGAAGAACATCGAGTAGCCGAAGAACAGCGCGGCGATGGTGTCGCCGGGTGCGTCCGGGGCGGTCGTGGGGATGGTCGACGACGACCCCACGTGGAGGCACACGACGGTCCCCGTCTCCTCACACGCCTCGAAGAACGGGTCCCAGTGCCCGCTGTGCAGGCTGGGCAGACCGAGCTCGTGCGGCCCTTCGGTGAAAGCGACGGCCTTGTAGCCCCGCGCCGCGTTGGCCCGGATCTCACTCGCGGCCACGTCGGGATCACCCAGCCACGGGAGCTGGCACGGGATGAACCGATCGGGGTGGCTCCCCGACCACTCCTCCAGGAACCAGCTGTTCCAGGCGCGCAGCACGGCCAGGCCCAATTCGGCATCGACCCCCAGCTGGAGGCGTTGGCCGGCGAAGCCGCACAGGGCCGACGCGAAGTTGACCGAGGCGTAGACCCCGTCGGTGTCCATGTCCGCCACGCGAGCAGTCGGATCCCACGCACCTCGGCGCATGTGCTCGAACCGGGTCGGCTCGTTGGTGCACTCCGAGATCGGGCGACCGGCGACCGCCGAGAGGCCCATCTGCGACTGCCGCGACCCCTCGTAGACCCACTCCTGATCCCCGGTATCGGTCTCCACGATCCGCGGCGCCCGGTCCGCCAGCGCCCGGGGCACACGCCCCTCGAAGAGGTGCGCCGGCTCGACGACGTGATCGTCGGCCGAGATCAACAGGTGCCACCGCTCCCGGCGCGCCGGCTCCGGGAGGAACGTCACCGACGTCCGCGAGTTGCCCGCCGCGATGTCGCGGATCGCCGCATCCGACGAACCGCCGTTCCTCAGCCCTGGTCGATTATTCGTCTGCATTCGTGATTATCCTTCCGGTCGATGGAGCATCGACGGAGACGGCCGCTGGTGTCAAGGGGACGGGAGCACAGTGCGCTGGGGTGACGTCTTCATCGCCGGCGCGGGGTCCTGGTTCCCTCCGCGGCGTCCCGTGGAGGAGGCGGTGGAGGCCGGGGTCGTGCAGCGGGCCCGCGCGGAGATCCTCGGCGTCACCCACCTCCCGGTCGCCGAGCACGAGCACCCACCCGAGATGGCGGTGGCCGCCGGGCTCGACGCCATCGACGACGCCGGGATCGACCCGACCTGCATCGACGTCGTCCTCCACGCGAGCGTGTGGTTCCAGGGTCACGACATGTGGACCCCTGCGGCCTACATCGGTTCACGGACGGCAGGGCCCTCCGCCGTGACCTTCGATGTCGACCAGCGATCCAACGGCGGGCTCGGAACCCTGCACCTGGCCGCCGCCCATGTGCGCGCCGCATCTCGACCGGCCTGGGTGCTGGTGACGACCGCGGACCGGTTTGCCGGCCCCCACATCGATCGATGGCACACCGAGCCCCAGTGCGTCCTCGGCGACGGAGCGTCGGCGCTCGTGGTGACCAACCAGCCGGCGAAGTGCCGCCTCCGGTCGAGCGCCTTTCGCTCCGACACCAGCTTCGAGTGGCTCGGCCGAGGATCGTCACCCTTCTCCGACGGACCAGCGCTGCGGCGACCGGCCCCCGGACTCGACCGCTACCAGGCCGCCATGGAGCTCCGACCCGAGGCCGACTTCGACGTGCTGTCCGAGCACGTCCGAGCGGTCCTGAGCGAAGCCCTCGACGACGCCGACGCTGCGCTCGACGACCTCGCCAAGGTGTCCCTCCCCTTCATGCAACGAGGCGGCGGCCAGGAGGAGATGTTCGACATGATCGGGGTGGAGCGGGAGCGCACCACCTGGGACGATCTCGGCCGGGTGACCGGCCACCTCGGGGCCGGCGACCAGGCCGCCGGCCTCGACCACCTGCTCAGAACCGGCCAGATCGGACCCGGGGACCTCGTCCTGCTCATCGCTGCCGGCGTCGGCTACACCTTCTCCGCTGCCGTGGTCGAATGCTGCTGAAGCCCAGCGGGTCGCCTCGCTCAGCCCTGCCCTCTCGTCCGGCTACACCCGCATCAGGGACGCTCGCCGCGCATGACGTTGAGGTCGGCGTCGCCGCCGATGCCGTCGATCGACGCCCGGTCGTGGAACTGCCAGATCCACCAGTCGGCGACGTCGGGGCGGAGGAGGATCCGGCGATGCCACACCGGGCGCGCCAGCTCGTCGCGGAGGTGGTAGCGGCCCTCGAAGTCGGCGCCGACGTAGAGGACGACCTCCTCGCCGGTCTCCGACTCGACGGCGCGCAGGAAGGTCCTCAGCTCCCGCTCGACCTCGGTCGAGGCCTGCCGCTCCGAGCAGTTGCCGGCCAGCTCCAGGTCGACCACCGGCGGCAGCGCCTCGGGGTCCGAAGGCACCGTGGCCAGGAAGTTCTCGGCCTGCTCGTCGCCCGGCCGGCACAAGGTGAAGAAGTGGTACGCCCCCCGGTCGAGCCCCGCCGCGTCGGCGCCGTGCCAGTTCCGCTCGAACGAGGCGTCGACGAAGTCACCGCCCTCGGTCGCCTTGATGTAGGCGAACCCGATGTCGTCGTCGGCCACCCGGGCCCAGTCGATCTCGCCCTGGTGGTGCGAGACGTCGACGCCGTAGCGCTCGCCGTCGCGCAGCGCCGGGCGGTACTCGGGTAGCCACCGGTACCGGCCCACGAGACCGACGACCAGCAGCACGGCCAGCACACCGGCCGCGACGAACAGCCAGCGACGACGACGAGGCCACGCCACGTCAGGCGCCGGCGGTGACCTTTTCGCTGATGACCTTGGAGGAACCCGCGGGCTGCATCGTGACGCCGTAGAGGCAGTCGGCGGCTTCCATCGTGCGCTTCTGGTGGCTGACGACCACCAGCTGCGCCTCCTGGCGGAACTCGGCGATGAGGTCGAGGAAGCGGTGCAGGTTGACGTCGTCGAGGGCGGCCTCGACCTCGTCCATCACGTAGAAGGGCGACGGGCGGCTGCGGAACACGGCGAACAGGAACGCCAGCGCCGTCAGCGACCGCTCGCCACCGGAGAGCAGCGACAGCTTCTTCACGTTCTTGCCCGACGGCTTGGCCTCGATCTCGATGCCGCAGTTGAGCAGGTCGTCCGGGTTGGTGAGCCGCAGCCCGCCCTGGCCCCCCGGGAACAGCATCTGGAACAGCTGCACGAAGTTCTCGCTCACGTCGGCGTAGGCGGCGGCGAAGACCCGCACGATCTCCTCGTCGACCGCCCGGATGACCTTCGCCAGCTCCCGCCGCGACGACTTCACGTCGTCGAGCTGCTCCTGCAGGAAGCCGTAGCGCTCCTGCAGAGCGTCGAACTCCTCCAGGGCCAGCGGGTTGATCGGGCCCATGAGCTTGAGGTCGCGCTCCAGCTCGCGGATGCGGGCCGCGGCGGGCACGCCGTCGGGCAGCTCGGGCGGCTCGGCGTTGATGGCGGCGTGGGGCTCGACGTCGAGCTGGGTGCGGCACAGCTCGGTGGCCTGCTCCAGCCGCAGCCGCACCTCGGCCTCCTCCAGCTCGGCTCGACGGCCCCGCTCCCGGGCGTTCTCGAGCGTGCGCTCCGACTCGATCCGCTGCCGGCGCGCGCCGTCGAGATGCGTCGTGAGGACCCGGTGGGCGTCGGTCTGCTTGCGGCGGCGCTCCTGCAGGTCGACGTGGTGCTCCTGCACCAGGGCGGCCCGCTCGGCGACGAAGGCGCTCAGCCGCTCCAGCACGGCCTGCGTGCGGTCCAGCTCGACCCGGCGCTCCTTGGCCTCGTTCCACGCCTCCGACGTGCGGGCCAGCCGCTCGCGCACCTCGGTGAGCCGCTGGCCCAGGAAGCCGCGGCGGTCGGTGATGGCAGCCCGGCGCACCTCGATGTCCTGGCGACGGGCGCCGAGCGCCGTGACCCGCTCCTCGAGCTGGCGCCGGGCCTGCGCCATGGCCTGGGCCCGCTGGGTGAGATCGGCCTCCTCGGCTTCCAGCGCCGGGAGCAGCAGCTCCAGCTCGCCGACGCGGCCGCCCTCGCGGGCGATCCGCTCGGTGGCTTCCTCCAGCTGGGACGACACCGACGCGGCCTCGGCACGGGCCTCGTCGCGGTCCTTGGTGGAGCGGGCGATCGTGTCGTTGTTCGTGGCCAGCTGGCGGCGGAGGTCCTCGAGCCGGCGGCGGGCGACGTCGTCGGCCTTGCGGGCCGCGTCCCGGGCGGCGTCGGCCTCCCTGCGGGCCGCGTCGCGGGCGGCGGTGGCGTCCTTGCGAACCTGATCGCGGGCGGCTTCGGCGTCCTTGCGGGCCGCGTCGCGGGCGGCGGTGGCCTCGCGCCGGCGGGCGGTGGCCTCGGCGGCGACGGCCCGGGTCTCCTCGGCCACGGCCCGCGCCGCCTCGGCCTTGGCGGTGGCCTCGTCGAGCGCGGCGCCCGTGGCGCCGGTGGTGGCGGTGACGGCCCGCCAGCCCTCGGCGGCGAAGCGGCCGCCCTCGCGGGTGACGACCACGGCGTCGGGGTGGGCCACGGCGGTCTCGATGGCACCCGCCCAGCCGCCGTCGACCACGACCGCCGTGCCCACCAGGGCGTCGAGCAGCGGAGCCACCTCGGGGCGACGGGGGTGCACGTGCGTACGGACCCGCTCGCCTCCCGCCGGGAGGTCGGCGCCGCGGGTGGGGCGGGCGGCCTCCAGCGCCAGCACGGCGCCCGGCAGGTCGCCCTGGGCCAGGATCTCGACAGCGGCGCGCCCGGCATCCACCGAGCCGACCACCACGGCGGCCAGGGCCTCACCGCAGGCGGCCTCGAAGGCGGGCTCCCAGCCCGGGTCGATCTCGACCAGGTCGAGCAGGGTGCCGACGACGCCGTCGACGCCGGCCAGGCGCTCGACACCGGCCCGGGTACGGGCGTCGTCGAGTGCCAGCGACAGGGCCTCGACCTTGGCCTCCCACTGGGTGCGCTCGGCCTGGGCGGCCCGGTCGGCCTCATCGGCGCCGGCCACCACCTCCTCGGCGGCGACGCAGGCCTGTTCGGCGCCGGCCACCGCCATCTCAGCGGCCTCCCCGGCGCCGGCCACGGCCATCTCGACGGCCTCCTCGGCGCCGGCCACTGCGTTCTCGGCGGCCTCCTCGGCCGTGGCGAGGGCCTTCTCGGCGGCCTCCCGAGCCACGACGACGTCGCCCTCGGAGGCCTCGGCCTCGGCGTTCTCACCGGTCAGGCGCTCGACCTCGGCGTCGAGGCGCTCGACCTTCTCGGCCAGGCGGTCGAGGCGCTGGCGGGCCCGGTCGAGCTCGGCCGTGCCCCGCTGGTGGGTCTTCCCGAGGGCGGTCAGCTCACCGCGGACCTCGGCCGCCTTGCCCGACGGGGTCGGGACGCCCTCGGCCCACGTCTCTTCGAACGTGCGGCGGGCCTCGTCCAGCGCGGTCTCGTCGCTCGCCAGCTCGTCGGCCTCGGGGGCGAGCTGCTGCTCGGTGCCGTCGAGGGCGCCCAGCTCGCCCTCCAGCCGGGCCGCGTCGGCCTCCAGGCTGGCGATCACGCCCTGGTCGACGAACGCCTCGCGCTCGCGCTCCAGACCCTTGAGCCGCTCGCCCAGCAGCGCCGTGAGGCCATGGGCCTTCTCCCGCAGCGCCTCCACCCGCGCCAGAGCGTCGCCCAGGTCGTCGCCGCCCAGCGCCGACAGCTCGGCCTCGGCGGCCAGCACCGTGGCGTCGAGCTCGCCGAGGCGCTGGCGGACCATGCGGTCCTCCCCCGCGGCCTCGGCCTTCGCCGCGGTCGCCTCGGCCAGGCGCCGTCGCAGCGTGGCCAGGTCGCGACCGGCGGCGTAGACCTGCAGCGCCCGCAGCTCGGTCACCACCGAACCGTGGCGGCGGGCCGCGTCGGCCTGCTTCTCCAGCGGGCGGAGCTGGCGGCGCACCTCGCGCTGCAGGTCCTGCAGGCGGACGAGGTTGCCCTCGGTGGCGGTGAGCCGGCGCTCGGAGCGCTCCTTGCGGCGCCGGTGCTTGAGCACGCCGGCAGCCTCCTCGATGACCGTGCGCCGGTCCTCGGGGCGGGCGTTGAGCACCGCGTCGATCTGGCCCTGCCCGACGATCACGTGCTGCTGGCGGCCCACGCCGGTGTCGCTGAACAGCTCCTGCACGTCGAGGAGACGGCAGGGCACGTTGTTGATGGCGTACTCGCTGTCGCCCGAGCGCCACAGCGTGCGGGTGACGGTGACCTCGTTGAAGTCGATCGGCAGCAGGCCGGCGGTGTTGTCGATGGTGATCGACACCTCGGCCCGGCCCAGCGCCGGTCGCTTGGTGGTGCCGGCGAAGATGACGTCGTCCATCTTCTGACTGCGCACGGCGGACGGCGCCTGGGCGCCCAGCACCCAGCCGATGGCGTCGACCACGTTCGACTTGCCCGATCCGTTGGGCCCCACGACGACGGTGACGCCGGGCTCGAAATCGAGAGTCGTGTTGTCGGCGAAGGACTTGAAGCCCTTGAGCGTCAGCGCCTTGAGGAACATCGCATGCAGGTTACGTAGGCCCGGCCGCCAGCACGGGGACTACCAGGCAGGAACCCAGAAACCCGGAAGAAGTCAGACCTGGCAGCTCGGACAGGCGAACGTCGTCCGACCGCCTACCCGGGACTTGCCCACGGTACCCCGACATCTCCGGCAGGCTTCGCCGGTCCGGCCCCAGACCTCGAGCTCGTCCTGGAACGAGCCCGGCTTGCCGTGGATGTCGACGAACGGGTGCAGGTCGTCGATCGACGTGCCGTGGTGCTTGGTCGCCTCGTGCAGGATCTCGACCAGCGACCGGTACAGGCGGCGGATCTCCATCGTCGACAGCGTCGCCACCTCGCGGTCGGCCCGCAGGCCGGCGTCGTAGAGGATCTCGTCGGTGTAGACCTCGCCCAGCCCGACCACGAAGCTCTGGTCCATCAGCAGGCCCTTGAGCTTGTCGCCGCGGCGGTTCACCAGGGCCTGGGCGAACGAGGTCCACGACACCGGCGACGCCACCGGGTCGAGGCCCAGGTCGCGCAGCTCGGGCACCTCGTCGAGCAGCCCGCCGGCGTCGACCACGAACACCTCGCTGAGGCCCTCCGGATCGATCACCCGCAGCTGCCCGCCCTGCGTGAACGACACGACCAGCTCGGTGCCGGGCTCCACCGGCTCCTTCGGCGCGGCCCGCAGTATCTGGCCCGACTCGCCCAGGTCGAACACCAGCAGGTCGGAGCTGTCGAGGTTGGCGACCAGCAACGAGCCCTTGCGGTCGACGCTCTTGAACTTCGTGCCCTCGAGGCGCGCCTGGAAGTTCTTCTTGGGCCCGTTGCGACGCACCAACTTGGTGGTGCGCACGTCGGCCGTCTTGACCCGTCGACCGACGGTCTCGCGTTCGAGGCCGCGGCGCACGGTCTCGATCTCGGGCAACTCAGGCATCTTGCTCCTCAAGCTCGGCCACGAGCGTGGCGTAGGCGTCCCGCGCTGCGACCTGCTCGGCCTGCTTCTTGGATCGTCCGTCGCCGCTGCCGCGGGGCAGCCCCACGACGGACACAGTGGTGTGGAACCGCCGGGCGTGATCGGGGCCCTCGGCATCGGTGTGGTAGCGGGGCGGTTCGTCGAAGTGCCGGGCCACCAGCTCCTGGAGGCGGCTCTTGTAGTCCTGGCCGCCGGGACCGCCGGCGTGCGCCTCGGCGACGCGGCTGCCCAGCAGCCGCAGCACCAGGCTGTTGGCCTCGGGCATGCCGGCGGCGATGTAGACGACGCCGATCACGGCTTCGAGGGCGTCGGCCAGGATCGACGGCTTCTCCCGTCCCCCCGACTGCTCCTCGCCCTTCCCCAGCAGCAGGTGGTCACCCAGGCTGAGCTCGTCGGCCACCTCGGCCAACGTCACCGCGTTGACGACGGCCTTGCGCACGTCGGTCAGCTCGCCCTCGCTCAGCTCCGGGTACTCCCGGAACGAGAAGTCGGTGATGATCACGCCCAGCACGGCGTCGCCGAGGAACTCGAGACGCTCGTTGGAGTCGTGGCCGGGGTTCTCCGCGCACCACGACCGATGGACGAGCGCGGTCGCCAAGGTCTCCGTCGCAGGTAGTTCTACACCGAGGCGCGCTGCGAGCTTGTCGAGCGCTGGGACTGGGAGCTGGATGATCTAATCCTTCAAACGCGAGCGAGCACGTAGTCGACCGCGTCACGGACGGTCTTGATGTCTTCGAGATCCTCGTCTTCGATGCGGAAGCCGACGGTCCGCTCGCTGAGCTCCTCCTCCAAGGCCTCGGCCAACTCGATCAGAGCGAGTGAATCGGCCTCGAGGTCGTCGCTGAACGAATCGCCCTCGTTGATGGCCGTGGGCTCGACTTCGAGGATGTCGGCCAAACGATCGCGGATCAGCTCGAACACCTGCTGGCGGTCGAGCGGACCACGTTCGACATGGGTCTCGGCGGGCACGCTTTTTCTCCTGTTGTCGGCAGAACCGGCCGCAGTGTACCGGGGAGCGCGATTGTGCGCTTGTGAACGCGGGCGGTGGTGGATGGTGCGGCTCAGCCGGCCGCCACGACCGCCCGCAGGTGCTCCACGAGACCGGCTTCCACCAGATCACGGGCCACCCGTACTGCGTTCACGATCGCCGTCGCCGACGACGAGCCGTGGCTGATGATGCACACGCCGTTCACGCCCAGCAACATCGCCCCGCCGTGCTGCTCGGGATCGACCTGCTGGTAGAGCGGCAGCAGGCCGTTGAGCGCCTTGTCGGCGCCCTCGGTGGTGCTCAGCGCCCCGACGACGGCGGTGACGAGGGCCTTCATCCCACCCTCGAGGGTCTTGAGGGCGACGTTGCCGGTGAAGCCGTCGGTGACGACCACGTCGACGTCGGAGGTCATGAGGTCGCGGCCCTCGACGTTGCCGACGAACCGCGCCCCGGCGTTGGCCAGGGCACCGTCGGCGACGAGCAGCTCGTGGGTCTCCTTCACCAGCGGGGTGCCCTTGGTCGACTCCTCGCCGATCGACAGCAGGCCCACCCGCGGCTCGGCGATGCCGTAGCGCTCCCGGGCGTACACCGCTCCCATCTGGGCGAACTGCACCAGCCACGCCGGCTGGCACTCGGCGTTGGCGCCCGCGTCCAGCAGGATCGTCGGCGTGGAGCCGAACACCGGGATCGGCGTGGCGATCGCCGGGCGGGCGACGCCCTTGATGCGGCCCATGCGCAGCAGCGCCGAGGCCATCGTCGCCCCGGTGTTGCCGGCCGAGACCATCGCCGACGCCTTGCCGTCGCGCACCAGCTCGGCGGAGCGCACCAGCGACGAGTCCTTCATGGTGCGCACGCTCGACGCCGGGTCGGCGTCCATGGCGATCACCTGGGAGGCGGGGAACAGCTCCAACCCGCCCCGCAGCCGCTCGACCACCTCGGGCTGGCCCACCAGCGTGATCGTGACACCCAGCTCGTGCACCGCCCGCTGGGCGCCGTCCACGATGGCGTCAGGGGCGTTGTCGCCCCCCATGGCATCGAGCGCGATCGGCAGCGTCGACATCGCCTGTCCCCCTCAGACTCTTGTTGTACAGGCCGGCGAACGTCAGTCGACGTCGATGGCCTGGCGACCGCCGTACCAACCGCAGTTGCCGCACACCACGTGGGGCAGCTTCACAGCGTTGCACTGCGGGCAGACGCTGCGCGACGGCTGGTCGAGGCGCCACGCGCTCGCACGGCGGCTGCGGCTCTTCGCCTTGGAGGTCTTCTTCTTGGGAACGGCCATGGCGGTGTCTTAGGTCTTCCTGGAGCAGACGGAGAGAGGGTCGCCCGGCCACGGAGGGCCGAGCGCACGAAGAGGAGAGGCTAGCGGAGGTTCGCCTCAGGAGTCGAAGCGCAGCTGGTCCAATGCGCCCCAGCGGGGGTCGGATGCCGGCGCGGTGCCGTCGGCGTCGTCCGCGGCGACCACCGGGTGGTCGTCCGGGTCGGGGCCGGGGCAGTCGTCACGGCACAGGGGCGCCAGCGGCAGGACCAGCGCCAGCAGCTCGCGGAGCACGACGCCCAGGTCGATCTGCTCGTTCTCGATGGGGTAGGTCTCGTCGTCGACGGGCGAGGGCTCGAACACCTCGCGCAGGTCGACCACCAGCTCGCCCGACGTCGCCTCCAGGCAGCGCCGGCACTCCCCCTCCCACGGCGCCCGGGCCGTGCCCTGCACCACCACCGTCTGGCCCAGCGCCTCGACGGTGCCGTCGAGGGTGACCACCGCGTCGTCCGGCACGCGGGCGCTGGACAGGGCGACCCCCGGCAGGTGGCCCTGCAGGTGCAGGTCGTGCTGGGCGCCCGGTGTCCGCAGCGCCTCCCCCAGGTGGACGACGAACGGGCTCACTCTCGATCCTGGTCGAAGAAGCCGTCTTCGGCCTCCTCGTCGCACTCGTCGTCCTCGTCGTCGTCACCACCGTCGGCCGTGCCGTCGCCGAACACGTCGCTGCCCACGTCGGCCGGCTGCGGGCGCAGCTTCTCGCGCCCCGCCGACACCGCCGCCATCGTCCGCTCCAGCACCGCCTCGAGCTGCACCAGGCGCTGGTCGCAGTAGTCGTCGCACTCGCTGCTCAGGCGCGCCGCGTCGGCCCGGGCCTGCTCGACGATGCGCCGGGCCTTCTGCTCCGCCGACCGCAACACCTCGGAGCGCTGCACCATGCGCTCCGCCTGACCGCGGGCCGCGACGAGGATCTCGTCGGCCTCGAGGTGGGTGCGCGCCAGGAACTCGTCGCGCTCCTTCAGCAGCCAGCGGGCGCCGCGGAGGTCCTCGGGCAGGCGCTCGATGGCCTGGTCGAGGATGTCGAGCACGACGTCGCGGTCGACTTTGACCGCGGTCGACAGCGGCGACGGCCGCGCCTGGTCGACCATCTCGTGCAGCTCGCGCAGCAGCATCTCGACGTCGCCCCCGGGCCTGCGCCGCGCGACGCGCTCCTCCAGGTCGCGCTCGGCATCGAGCTCGCTCTCGTAGCCCGCCTCATGGTCGACGTCCTCGATCATCAGGTCCTTCGTCAGTCCTAGTACTTCTCGCTGAGTCGCTTCGACACCGCCGCCGGCACCATCGAGCTGACATCGCCACCGAACCGGGCGATCTCCCGGATGAACTTCGACGCCACGTACGAGTGCGACGAGCCCGACGGGATGAACAGGGTGTCGACACCCGACACCTGATGGTTCATCTGGGCCTGCATCAGCTCCGACTCGAAGTCGGACACCACGCGCAGGCCCTTCACGATGAAGTCGGCCCCCACCTCGCGGGCCAGGTCGACCACGAGGCTGGAGAACGAGGTGATGCGGACGTTGTCGAGGTGCGCCGTCGACTCCTCGATCATCGCGCGGCGCTCGTCCAGGCTGAAGAGGGCCTCGCCCTTCTGCGGGTTGCGGACGGCGGCCACCACCACCTCGTCGAAGAGGCGCGACGCCACCTCGATGATCTCCAGATGACCGTTGTGGATGGGGTCGAACGATCCGGGATACAGCACCGTGGTCGTCATGTCGCCGAACTTACTCCCCACCACCCTCGCGGTTGAGACTCGCGCCGAACGTCACCCACGTCCGGCCGTACCTGGTGCACCTGATCACCTTCCAGTCCGAGGGGAGGGTCGGCTCGACGTCGGTCTCCATCACCACGAAGTCGGCGGGGAGCGCGGCGAGCAGGGCGTCCCAGCCGTCGAACGCGTAGGGCGGGTCGCAGATCGCCAGGTCGTACCGGCCCGGGTTCCGCTGGAGGAAGCGCTCGGCGCGGTCCGCCACGAGGTCGGCCCGGTCGGCCAGGCCCGTGGTGGCGAGGTTCTCGGCGATGGCCTTGCGGGCGTTGGCGTCGGTGTCGACGAAGGTGGCGTGGGCGGCGCCCCGTGACAGGGCCTCGATGCCGTTCGCCCCGCTGCCCGCGAACAGGTCGAGCACCCGGGCGTCGGCCACCAGGCCGCGGCTCCACAGGGCGTTGAAGATCGCCTCCCGCACCCGGTCGATGGTGGGCCGGGTGGTGTCACCGGGAGGGGCCACCAACCGCCGACCACGGGCGACTCCGCCGACCACACGCATCGCGGGGACGGTACCTTGCACGGAGCGAGGCGAGGGGGAGCTGTGGCTGCTGGACGTCGACCGATCCGTCATCCGGTGCTGCGGGAGATGGTGCTCGAGAGGCGGGACTTCCTCCGGGCCATGGGCGCCGCCGGGGTCACCCTCGGGTTGGCGGCGTGCAGCAGCGGCGGCAGCGACGACGACCGCGCCCGACCGCGGGCCGCCGACTCCGTCGAGCCCTACGACCCGGACCGGCGGTTCTGGGAGCAGGGCAACTACGTGTCGGTGGACGAGGCGGACCACACGTCGCTCGAGGTGACGGGCACCATCCCGTCGAGCCTCACCGGGGTGTACCTCCGCAACGGGTCGAACCCGCCGACCAGGACCGCGCCCTTCTGGTTCCTGGGCGACGGGATGATCCACGGGCTGCGCATCGAGCAGGGCAGGGCGGCCTGGTACCGCAGCCGCTACGTGCAGACCACCCCCCACCGGGAGGGCAAGATCCTCGGCGACTACGTGACCCCCGGCGGCGACGTCAACCAGTCGAACGTCGCCATCGCCTACCACGCCGGCAAGCTGCTGACCACGGGCGAGGTGGGCTGGCCGTACGAGCTGTCCGTCGACGACCTGTCGACCGTCGGGCCCTACGACTTCGCCGGGAAGCTCCGGACCTGGATGACCGCCCACCCGAAGATCGACCCGGACACCGGTCGCATGCACTTCTTCGGCTACTGGTTCGCCGACCCGTTCCTGTCGTACCACGTGGTGGAGCCCGACGGTCGCCTGGTGCACAGCGAGCCCGTCGACATCCCGGCCGCCACGATGATCCACGACTTCGCGATCACCGACCGCGACGTGATCTTCTGGCAGGCGCCGGTGATGTTCCGGCTCACCCCCGAGCTGCTGGCCACCGGGTTCCCCTTCGAGTGGGACGCCGAGGGGCCGTCGCAGGTGGGCATCATGCCGCTGGGCGGGCCGGCGTCGGAGATCCGTTGGGTCGACGTCGACCCGTTCATGGTGTTCCACGGCCTCAACGCCCACCGGGAGGGCGACGAGGTTGTGGTGCGGGTGCACAAGCAGACCTCGGCGTTCGGGCCGGAGGGCGACCTGCTGCCGTCGTTCCTGACGGAGTGGCGGATCGACACGTCCGGCCCCGACCTGCGCCTCCGGGAGACGCAGGTGAGCGACGTGTACATGGACATGCCCACCATCGACCGGCGCCGGCTGGGGCGGCCGGTGCGCCACGGCTGGTGCACCACCGTCGACGGCAAGGGGCCCTACGGCTTCGAGTTCGCGGGGCTCGACCACGTCGATCTCCAGACCGGGACGCACGACCGCTGGGAGCCCGGCGAGATGGAGCGGGCCGGCGAGGGGTTCTTCGTACCCGACAGCGATTCGGCGGGCGAGGACGAGGGCTGGGTGCTCAGCTTCCTCTACGACCGCACGACCGACCGCTCGTCGCTGGGGATCTTCGACGCGTCGGCGATCGGCGACGGCCCGGTCGCCCGCGTCCACCTGCCGGTGCGGGTGCCCTACGGCTTCCACGGCCTGTGGGTGCCCGACGGCGCCCAGGCGGTCTAGCGCCTCCCAGGGGCTGGTCCCTAGCGCCTCCAGGCCGGCGCGGCCCGGGCGGCGAAGTCGGCGAACGACGTGGCCGGGCGGCCGGTGACCTGCTCCACGTGGTCGGTGACGGTGGCGCCCTCACCGCGGCGGATCGCCGCCAGGTGGCCGAGCAGCATCGCGGCGTAGTCGTCGGGCACGCCGTCGGCGCGCAGCGCATCGGCCAGGGCGTCGGGAGCGATGTCGTGGTGCGCGACCGGTCGCCCGGCTGCCGCCGAGATCGTCGCCGCGACCTCGGCGTAGGTGAGCGCCTCGGGGCCGGTGAGCCGGTACTCGGCCTTGGCGTGGCCGTCCTCGGTGAGCGCCGCGGCGGCCACCGCGGCGATGTCGTCGGCGTCGACGAACCCGACCGCGCCCTCGCCGGTCGGGGCGACCACGGCGTCGTGGTGGAGGATCCCCGGCAGCTGGAAGCCCTCGGAGAGGTTCTGGGCGATGGCGGAGGGCCGCAGGGTGGTCCACTCCAACCCGGTGGCCATCACCTGGCGCTCCACCTTGCGGTGGCCGGGCTCGGGGCCGCCCACGTCGAGCTCGACGCCGAGGGCCGACAGCGCCACGACCCGGGATGCACCGGCGTCGACGGCCAGCTCGAGGAAGGGGCCGGCCAGCGGCGAGTGGTCCTCCACCAGCTCGGGGCCGACCAGGAACACCGCGTCGGCGCCGGCCAGGGCGGGGCGGTGCGTCTGGGGCCGGTGCCAGTCGAACAGCACGTCGCCCTCGCGAGCGGGCCGGCGGGTGGCGGACCGGACGGTCGCGCCCCGGTCGACGAGCCGGGGGACGAGACGGCGGCCGGTCTTCCCGGTGGCGCCGAGGACGAGGACGGTGGGCGGCATGGTGGCTCCTGAACGACTGTGAGTGCCCGCGCGGCCACCATAAGTGGGAGTGAGGTTCCGGTAAAGAGGGTCCGGCGGTCAGTGCTCAGCCTCGCTCGGCATAGCGTCGGCGGCATGGAGCCCGACCCCACCATCACCTGCGTCGACTGCGGCGAGACAGCCCACCTGCTGACGCACCCCCCGGAGGACGGGCAGTGGCAGCCGGGCGACGTGGTGGTCTACCGCTGCTCGGCCTGCAACGACCGCTGGGACATCGTCCTCCCGGGCGAGGACGGCGAGGACCCCACCGACGACGAGGACTGGTAGCCAGGGGTGTCTTTGAAGGGAAACGACCTCAATGGGGTCGTTTCCCTTCAAAGACGAGGGACTTCACCCCTTCAGGAGGAAGTCGCGCTCGTCGTCGTCGAGGAAGAGGGCCAGCTCGGCGACCAGCTCGGGATGGGCGCCCAGACCACCGGTGCCGTCGATGATCTCGAAGGCGACCTCCCGGGCGTGCGCCACCCACTCGGCGTCCTTCCGCAGCGACGCCAGCTTGAGGTCGTTGCGGCCCTTCTGCCGCTCCCCCATGATCGTGCCCTCGCCCCGCAGCTCGAGGTCGACCTCGGCCAGCTCGAACCCGTCGGTGCTCTTCACCAGGGCCCCCAGCCGGATCTCGGCCTCGGGCGTGTCGGACTCGCTCACCAGGTAGCACCACGACCGGTCGCTCCCCCGGCCGACCCGGCCCCGCAGCTGGTGGAGCTGGGCGATGCCGAAGCGGTCGGCGTCGAGGATCACCATCACCGTGGCGTTGGGGACGTCGACGCCCACCTCGATCACCGTGGTCGCCACCAGCACGTCGAGCTGCCCCTCCCGGAACCGCTGCATGGTGGCGTCCTTCTCCGCCGGGTTGAGGCGGCCGTGCAGGAGGCCCAGGCGCAGGCCCTGCAGCTCGTCGGCCGCCAGCCGGGCGTAGGTGTCCTCCGCCGAGCGGGCCTCCAGCTTCTCGGACTCCTCGATCACCGGGCACACGACGTAGGCCTGGCGCCCGGCGTCGACCTCGCGCCGCACCGCGGCCCACACCTCCGCCTCGTCGCCCTCGGTGCGGGCCCACGACGTGCTGATCGGCTGCCGGCCGGCGGGCCGCGACTTGATGACCGTCACGTCGAGGTCGCCGTAGACGGTCATCGCCGCGGTGCGCGGGATGGGCGTGGCGGTCATGACCAGCACGTCGGGCACGGCCTCGCCGCCGGACTTGTCGCGCAGGGCGGCCCGCTGCTCCACGCCGAAGCGGTGCTGCTCGTCGATCACCACGACGCCCAGCGACGCGAACTCGACGGCGTCCTGGATCAGGGCATGGGTGCCGATGACGAGGTCGACCTGCCCGGCGGCCAGGTCGGCGAGGATGCGGCGACGGTCGGCCGCGGCCACCCGGTTGGTGAGCAGCTCCACCCGCAGCGGCCGGGCGCCGAACAGGGTGGCGCCCGAGTCGCCCACCTCCATGCCGTCGACCAGCGCCCGGATGCCGGCGGCGTGCTGCTCGGCCAGCACCTCGGTGGGCGCCATGAACGCCCCCTGGTGCCCGCCCTCCACGGCGACGAGCAGCGCGGCGACGCCCACGATCGTCTTGCCGCTGCCCACGTCGCCCTGCAGCAGGCGGTGCATGGGGAAGGGCTTCGACAGGTCGGCGGCGATCTCGTCGACGGCCGCAACCTGGTCGGGGGTCCGCTCGAACGGCAGCCGCTCCCAGAACTGCGCTACCAGCTCGCCTGGCGCGGCGTGGGCGATGCCCGGCGTGGTCCGCTCCAGGTGCCGCTTGCGCTCGACCAGGGCGAGCTGCACCCGCAGCAGCTCGTCGAGCACCAGGCGTCGCCGGGCCTCGTCCTTCTCCTGGATCGACGCCGGGGCGTGGATGCCGTGGAACGCCGCGGTGCGGTCGATCATGTCGAAGCGGTCGAGCACCCAGTCGGGCACGGGGTCGACGAAGTCGCCGGCGCGCACCAGCGCCTCCTCGATCCAGCGGGCCAGGTCCCAGGTGTAGATGCGGGCCTTGTCGGACTGGGCGTACACGGGGACGATCCGACCGGTGCGGTTGCCCACCAGGTCGACCACCGGGTTCGTCATCTGCTTCTTGCCCTGGTAGGTGTCGACCTTGCCGAAGAAGATGGCCTCGGTGCCGGCGCTCAGCTGCTTCGCCCGCCACCCCTGGTTGAAGAAGGTGATCCGCAGGCCGCCGGTGCCGTCGGTGACATCCGCGGTGACCATGATCTTGGGTGGGCGACCGCGGGTGCGGCGGCTGTCGACGCGCTTGACCTCGCCGAGGACCATCGCCTGCTCGCCGACCTGCAGGTCGCGGATGTGCGCCTGGTGCGTGCGGTCGATCCAGCGGCGCGGGTAGTGCGTGAGCAGGTCGAGGACGCTGCGGATCTCGAACTGCTCCTCCAGGGAGCTCGCCTTGTCGTCGCTGATGCCCTTGAGCTCGGTGGGCTTGATGCCGGCCAGCTGGGCAAGTTGTCGCGCCACGACGGATCGGCTACTCGACGCCGAAGAGGTACGGGTACAGCGGCTGGCCGCCGTGGTGCACCTCCTGCTCGACGCCCGGGCGGTGCTCGCCGAGCCACTCGGTGATGCGGCGGGTGTCGGCGGCCGACGCCCCCTCGCCCTCGATGATCGTGACGATCTCGTGCCCGTCGGCCACCAGCACCTCCAGCAGGGTGACGGCCGCCTCGGCGACGGTGGGCGACACGGCCCGGATGCCGTCGCGGGCGATGCCGAGGAAGTCGCCCTTGGTGATCGGTCCGACGTCGCAGGTGGAGTCGCGCACCGCCTGCGTCACCTCCCCCGCCACCACGCTGGCGGCGAGGTCGGTCATCTCCTTGGCGTTGTCCTCGACCGGCGCCTCGGGGTCGTAGCCGATCAGCGCCGCGAACCCCTCGGCGATGCCCCGGGTGGGCACGACGCGCACGGTCTTGTCGGTGAGGGCGTCGACCTGCTCGGCCACCGGGATGATGTTCTTGTTGTTGGGCAGGATCACCACCTGGTCGGCGTTGACGCCCTGCACCATGTCGAGCAGCTCGGCGGTCGACGGGTTCATCGACTGGCCGCCGGCCACGATGGCCTGGGCGCCGAGGCTGTGGAAGATCCGTTTGACG
This sequence comes from Acidimicrobiales bacterium, assembly GCA_035316325.1. Lineage (NCBI taxonomy): Bacteria > Bacillati > Actinomycetota > Acidimicrobiia > Acidimicrobiales > Acidimicrobiales bacterium. The sequence goes on along the minus strand of DATHJB010000075.1, from coordinate 32,906 downwards.
CCCTGCCCGGCGGCGACGGCGACGACCGCGGTGGTGACCGGGTCGCGCACGATCTCCAGCTCGCCGGCATCCGCGCTGGTGGCGTCGCGCACCCAGCGCTCCTCCTCGACCTCTTCCATCAGATCGGTCACCCGGATCTGGCGGGGGCGCCCGGCATCGATGGCGGCCTCGATGGCGGCGCCGATGTCGTCGGTGTGGATGTGGCAGTTCCAGATGCCGTCGCCGCCGACCACCACGATCGAGTCGCCGATCCCTGCCCAGACGTCCTTGAACGCCGGGATCAGGGCGTCGGGCGCCTCCAGGAAGTACATGACCTCGTAGCGCAGGTCGCCGACGCCGTCGTGGGCGGCGTGGTCGTCGGCGGTGTGCTCGACGAGCGATGCGTCGGGGCGGACGGTGCCCTCCCCCACGGCCGGTGCCGGGATGTCGCGCCCGTCGACCACGTGCAGGAGGGAGTCGAGGAACAGGAGGTAGCCGGTGCCGCCGGCGTCGACCACGCCCGCCTCGGCGAGCACGGGGAGCTGCTCGGGTGTCTTCTCCAGCGCCAGCGCCGCGGCCTCACGGATGGCGGTCAGCAGGGTCGCCAGGTCGACGTCGGCGCCGGAGCCGGCCAGCTCGGCCTCCGCGGCCTCCGCCGAGGTGCGCACCACCGTGAGGATCGTCCCCTCCACCGGCCGCATGACCGCCTGGTAGGCGGCGTCGGACGCGGCCCGCAGCGCCTGGGCCAGGACGGGACCGTCGAGTCGACCCACCTCGGCGACCACGCCGACGAACCCCCGCAGCACCTGCGACAGGATCACGCCCGAGTTGCCCCGGGCCCCCATCAGCGAGCCGTGGCTGATCGCCTTGCACACCGCGCCCAGGTCGTCGGGATCGCCGACGCCCTCCACCTCGTCGCCGACCGACCTCAGCGTGAGCGACATGTTGGTGCCCGTGTCGCCGTCGGGCACCGGGTAGACGTTCAGGCGGTTGATCGGCTCGCGATGGGCGGCCAAAGCGTCGCGGTACGCCTCGATCACTCCGCGCAGCTCTGCCGCACCCAGGTGGTCGAGGGTGCTCACGGGTGCGATGGTATGTGACAGCGAAGGCGAAGCCGTTCGCCGCTGGGGGCGGCGGCGGGGTGGTCGGTGGGGTGACGGCTGACCCAACGCCCGATGACGCGTCACCCCTGCGACCTACCCATCCCTGGTTGTTCCCGTACCTGCCCGCTGAGTACAGTTGTTCGGTCGTAGTCGCCCGAGCACGAGGTCAACAGTCATGGCAGCCGTCTGCCAGGTTTGCGGCAAGCACCCCTCCTGGGGCATGTCGGTGAGCCACTCCCATCGCCGCACGAAGCGCCGTTGGAACCCGAACATCCAGCGTGTGCGCGCCCTCGTCAACGGGGCGCCCAAGCGGGTCCACGTCTGCACCGGCTGCATCAAGGCCGGCAAGGTGCAGAAGCTGGTCCACTAGCCCCCACACGCATCACGAGATCTCACACGGGGACCGGACGCCCAGAGCGCCGGTCCCTCGTCGCGTCCGGCCACACCTGGTGATGTTTCGTGCTCGCTTTGCCCAGCGGAACCTGCGATCCGTACGGTGGAAGCACCCATTGCGGGCAGTCCGAAACGAGGAGCGGCCTCCGTTGCAAGGTGTGATCAAGTCGTACGACCCGGGTACCCGAGACGGGATCGTCGTGCGCGATACCGACCTCGGTGAGGTCGATCTTGCGGCAGATGCGTTGGTCGGCACGGTCTTTCGGCTCCTGCGCCCTGGGCAGCGCGTGATCTTCGACCTCAACGGCGAGGGTCGAGCCACGCACCTGCGTCTGGGGTCGGAGGTGGACATGGGCACGCCGGGCTTCGATCCTGAGCCCGGCCCGATTGAAGGCCTCGACGACGGCCCAGCCACCACCGCGTAACCACCACTGCGGGGACATCGCCGCCAGGAGGATCATTTGGCTTCAACCACCACCAATCAGAAGCTGAAGGACTGGGTCGAGCACTGGGCAGGCATCTTCCAACCGGACCACGTCGAATGGTGTGACGGCTCCCAGGACGAGTGGGACCGACTCACCGAGCGCCTCGTGGACGCCGGCACGTTCGAGCGTCTCGACGGGACGCTCCGCCCGAACAGCTTCCTGGCGCTCTCCGACCCGGGTGACGTGGCCCGCGTCGAGGACCGCACCTTCATCTGCTCCGAGGACGAGGCCGACGCCGGCCCGACCAACAACTGGAAGGCTCCCGCCGAGATGCGGGCGGAGCTGCTGGAGCACTACACCGGCGCCATGCGGGGTCGCACCATGTACGTGGTGCCGTTCTCGATGGGGCCGATGGGCTCGCGCATCGCCCACATCGGTGTGCAGCTCACCGATTCGTCGTACGTCGCGGTGAACATGCGGATCATGACCCGCATGGGTCAGGGGCCGCTCGACGTGCTGGGCGACGACGGCGAGTTCGTCCCGTGCCTGCACTCCATCGGCTACCCGCTGGCGGATGCCGAAGGAACACCGCGTGACGACCTTCCCTGGCCTTGTGATTCCGAGAACAAGTACATCGTCCACTTCCCCGAGACCCGGGAGATCTGGTCGTACGGCTCGGGCTACGGCGGCAACGCGCTGCTCGGCAAGAAGTGCTTCGCCCTGCGCATCGCCTCGACCATGGCGCGCGACGACGGCTGGATGGCCGAGCACATGCTCATCCTCGGCATCACGCCGCCGGGGGGCGAGAAGCGCTACATCGCGGCGGCCTTCCCGTCGGCCTGCGGCAAGACCAACATGGCCATGATGATCCCGACCATCCCGGGGTGGAAGGTCGAGACCATCGGTGACGACATCGCCTGGATGAAGTTCGGCGACGACGGCCGCCTCTACGCCATCAACCCGGAGGCCGGGTTCTTCGGCGTGGCCCCCGGCACCGGCGACGACACCAACCCGAACGCCATCGCCACCCTCTCGGGCAACTCCATCTTCACCAACGTCGCCAAGACCGACGAGGGCGACGTGTGGTGGGAGGGGATGTCGGAGCCGCCGGCCCACCTGGTCGACTGGCGGGGCGACGACTGGACGCCCGCGTCCGACGCCCCGGCAGCCCACCCGAACGCCCGGTTCACCGCCCCGGCCGCGCAGTGCCCGTCGATCGCCCCCGAGTGGGAGGACCCGTTGGGCGTGCCCATCTCGGCGATCCTCTTCGGCGGGCGCCGCGCCACCAACGTGCCGCTGGTGACCGAGTCGTTCGACTGGGACCACGGCGTGTTCCTGGGGTCGATCATGAGCTCCGAGACCACCGCCGCCCAGGCGGGTGCGGTGGGCAAGCTGCGCTTCGACCCGTTCGCGATGCTGCCGTTCTGTGGCTACAACATGGGCGACTACTTCGCCCACTGGCTGGAGATCGGCGACGCCACCGAGGCCGACAAGCTGCCCCGGCTGTTCTGGGTCAACTGGTTCCGGCGCGGCGAGGACGGCTCGTTCCTGTGGCCGGGCTTCGGCGACAACAGCCGGGTGCTGAAGTGGGTGGTCGAGCGGCTCGACGGCTCGGCCGCGGCGGTCGACACGCCGATCGGCCGGGTCCCCACCGCCGCTGCCGTCGACACCGGCGGCCTCGACCTGGCACCGGACGTCCTCGAGCAGCTGTTGCGGGTCGACAACGACTCGTGGCGCGCCGAGCTGCCGCAGCTCGACGAGCACTACCGGGGGCTGGGCGAACGGGTGCCCACCACCCTGAAGGAGCAGCTGGAGACGCTGGAGAAGCGCCTCAGCGAAACCTGACCGACGACCGACGTCGATCCGGGGACGCCCCTTCCGGGCGTCCCCGATCGCGTCGGAACTAATGTGGGCCGACCATCTCAGCTGGGGGAAACGGACGAGCGTGTCGATCGATACGGGTGTTGCCGAGCCGGCAGCCGGGACAACAGAAGACGGCCCGATCTCCGACGGCGGAGACGAGCCGGCGCCCCTCGGGGGCGTCCTGTCGCCGCGGCTGCGGCTGTTCTCGCTGACGTTCCTGATGCTGTTCGTGGAGCTGGCGCTGATCCGCTGGCTCGGGGCGAACGTCGTCTACATGTCCTACTACTCGAACTTCGTGCTGCTGGGCAGCTTCCTCGGGTTCGGGTTGGGGTTCCTGTGGGTGGGCCGGTCGCCGCGGTCGCTGTTCCCCTACGTCCCCGTGCTGCTGGGCGCCCTGGTGGCGTTCGTGTACGTGTTCGAGGTGCCACTGAAGTGGACCACCCGCGAGGTGATCTTCTTCGAGACCATCGAGCCGGAGAGCCCGTTCCCCCGCTGGATCGTGCTGGTGGTCCTGTTCGTGGCGGTGGCGCTGGTGATGGCGGCCATCGGCGACGGCGTGGCCCGCACGTTCGGCCGCTTCGAGCCACTGGAGGCCTACCGGCTCGACCTGCTCGGCAGCGTCGCCGGCATCGCCGCCTTCAGCGCCCTCTCGTTCCTGGGTGCGCGGCCGCTGGTGTGGGGCCTGATCATCCTGCTGGTGCTGGGGCTGACCCTGCCGCTGCGCATCGACGTGGCGCGGCGGGCGTTCGTCCCCCTGGTGCTCGCCGGGGTGGGCGGCCTGCTGCTGGTGGTCCCGCTGGTGGTCGAGGCCGGCGACGACGACGTGATCTGGTCGCCGTACTACCGGATCACCCACCACATCAACGACGCCGGCGGCATCGGCACGAAGGTCAACCAGAGCCCCCACTGGGAGCAGATCCCCTCCGACGGCAGCCCCCTCTACGAGACCGTCTACCAGCGCACCACCCGCCCCGACGGCGGTGACGTGCTGGTCATCGGCGCCGGCTCCGGCAACGACGTGGCGGTGGCGCTGGAGCGCGACGCCGAGCACATCGACGCCGTCGAGATCGACCAGCGGCTGATGGACCTGGCCAAGACCGGCCACCCCGACGAGCCCTACGCCGACCCCCGGGTCGACGTGCACATCGACGACGGCCGGGCCTTCCTCGAGCGCGCCGACAAGAAGTGGGACCGCATCCTGCTGGCGCTGCCCGACTCGCTGGCGCTGGTGCAGGGCCAGTCGGCGATCCGCCTGGAGAGCTACCTGTTCACGGTCGAGGCCCTGGAGGCCGCCAAGGAGCACCTCAAGCCGGGTGGCAGCTTCGCCATGTACAACTACTACCGCCAGGACTGGCTGGTGGACCGCTACGCCAACACCATGGCCTCGGTGTTCGACCAGCCGCCGTGCGTCAGCCGCTGGCCGGTGTTCAGCCTGGCCGTGCTGACCGCGTCCGACGACGCCTCGGCGCTCGACTGCCCCGACGAGGAGGTGTGGGCGAGTGCGAGCGGCGACGACCCGGTGCGCGACGACCGGCCCTTCCCCTACCTCCGCAACCGGGCGATCCCGACGGACTACCTGCTCGCCGGCGGGGCGATGCTGGGCCTCTCGGTCGTCGCCGTCATCGCCATCCTGGGGGTCGGCCGTCAGCTGACCTCGGCGGTGCAGTACGCCGACCTGTTCTTCATGGGCGTCGCGTTCATGCTGCTGGAGACCAAGAGCGTCACCCAGTTCGCCCTCCTGTTCGGCACCACGTGGTTCGTGAACTCCCTGGTGTTCCTGGGGGTTCTGCTCAGCGTTCTCGTCGCCGTGGCGGTGTCGCGCCGCGTCACGTTCCGGCGGCCCGCGCTCCTGTACGGGGTGTTGCTGGCGGCGTTGGCGCTGGCGTTCGTGGTGCCGCCGTCGTCACTGCTCGAGCTGGCCGTCGTGCCCCGGTTCGTGGCCGCCGTGATGTTGGCGTTCTTCCCGATCTTCACCGCCAACCTGGTGTTCACCCAACGCTTCAAGGCCACGTCCAGCTCGACGGTGGCGTTCGGCGTCAACCTCCTGGGGGCGATGGTGGGCGGCCTGATGGAGTACACCGCGCTGATCACCGGGTTCCGGGGGCTGCTGGTGCTGGTGGCGATCGCCTACGGCCTGGCCTTCCTCACGGGAAGAAAACACCTCGTCGCGGTGCCCGCAGCTGGTTGAATCTGTTCCATGTCTGTCACCGCGTACATCCTCATCCAGACCGAGGTCGGCAAGGCCGCCCAGGTCGCCACGGCCACGGGCGGCATCGAGGGGATCGTCTCGGCGGAGGACGTGACCGGCCCGTACGACGTGATCGCCCGAGCCGAGGCCGAGAGCGTCGACGAGCTCGGTCAGATGGTGGTCAGCCGGGTGCAGATGATCGAGGGCATCACCCGCACGCTCACCTGCCCGGTGGTGCACCTCTAGCTAGGTGCGGGCGCCGCCGATGAACATGTTGCGGATGCCGAGGCCCATGATGAACAGGCCCCCCAGCCCGTAGAGCAGGTACTTCTTCTCCGCGAGCTGCTGGCGGTAGCTGTAGATGATCCCGACGGCCACGATCCCGGAGAAGCCGTAGAGAGCGTGGAGGTCGTCGACCTCGACGTCGTCGGCTCGCATCACGCCCACGCCCAGGAACACCTGGACGAAGACCGTGAGCTCCGCCGCCAGGGTCGCCCACCACAGGGCGGGCTTCCGGAGATCCTCCCGGTAGTGGGCCGCGAGGGCCCACAGGCCGACGGCGGCGTTGGAGAGGACGACGACCCAGGAGAAGCCCTCGTGGATCCCGAGCAGGGTCACCCGGCTGCGTTGCCGGCCGAGCCGGTGCTCACCTCGTAGGACCACAGCTCGCTGGAGACCGTGACCGGCCCGCCGGTGTGCGGGTTCGGCCGGTCGGTGCCCTGGTGGCCGTGCCCGAACGCCGGGCTGTTCACCCAGGCCTGGAACGACTCCTCGTCACGCCAGCGGGTGACCACCAGCCAGACGCTGCGATCGTCGGTGGGCTTGAGCAGCTCGAAGCCCTCGAAGCCGTCCTGTCCGTCGACCGCGCCGGCGCGGGCGGCGAAGCGCTGCCCCAGCTCGTCGCCCGAGCCCTCGGGCACGGTGATGGCGTTGATCTTGACGACGGGTGTACTCACGGGTGCTCCTGAGTTCGAGGGATCCCGACGCTACGCGATCGCGCCGGAGGCCTTGAGCTTGGCGATGCGGTCGGCGTCGAAGCCGGCCTCGTCGAGGATCTCGTCGGTGTGCTGGCCGGCGTGCGGGGGCGGGGCCGAGATGGCGGCGGGCGTGCGATCGAAGCGCGGGGCCGGAGCGGGCTGCGGGATGCCCGCGACCTCGACGAACGTCTGGCGCTGCACGTTGTGGGGGTGCTCCAGCGCCTCGGGGATGCTCAGCACGGGGGCGACGCAGGCGTCGGTGCCCTCGAAGATCGCCATCCACTCGTCGCGGGTCTTCGTCTTGACGATCTCCGCGAACTGGGTCTTCAGCGCCGGCCACTGCGACCGGTCGTGCTGGTGGGGCAGGTCCCCGATGTCGAGGCCGAAGCCGGCGAGCAGGGCGTCGTAGAACTGCGGCTCGATCGACCCGACCGACAGGTACAGGCCGTCGGCGGTCTCGTAGACGTCGTAGAAGTGGGCGCCGGTGTCGAGCATGTTGGTGCCGCGCTCGTCCTGCCAGATGCCCATGGCCCGGAAGCTGTGGGTCATGGTCATGAGCAGGGCCGATCCGTCGACCATCGCCGCGTCGATCACCTGCCCCTCCCCCGAGCGCTGGGCCTCGAAGACCCCGGCCAGCACACCGAAGGCGAGCAGCATGCCGCCGCCGCCGAAGTCGCCGATGAGGTTGATGGGCGGCAGCGGGGGCTCACCGGCCCGGCCGATCGGCTCGAGGGCGCCGGCGAGGGCGATGTAGTTGATGTCGTGGCCGGCGGTCGGTGCGTAGGGCCCGTCCTGGCCCCAGCCGGTCATGCGGCCGTAGACGAGGCGGGGGTTGCGGGCCCGGCAGTCGTCCGGGCCGATGCCGAGCCGCTCGGCGACGCCCGGCCGGAAGCCCTCGATGAGCACGTCGGCCTGCTCGACCAGGTCGAGCACCACGGCCACCCCCTCGGGGCTCTTCAGGTCGACGCCGATGGAGCGACGGCCGCGGGCGAGCAGGTCGCCGGGCGGGAGGGCAGGGTCGCCGCCGTCCACGTTCTGCGCCCGGTCGACGCGGACGACCTCGGCGCCCAGGTCGGCCAGCATCATCCCGCAGAACGGTCCCGGGCCGATGCCCGCGATCTCGACGACCTTCAAGCCGGTGAGCGGTCCCATGTGCGTCGGTTCCCCTTCGTCGGGCCGTGGTCGCACGGCCTCGGGTCGGTGTGGTGTCAGCGCGGCGGGTGCTGCGCGGCGTGTGCGGTGATGGCGTCGACGAGGCGGGGCCACAGGACCCGCGGCAGGTCGTGGCCCATGCCCTCCACCAGCATCAGCTTGGCGTCGGGGACGACCTCGGCGGTGCGCTCGCCGCCCGACGGCCCGACCAGGTTGTCGATGGTGCCGTGGATGACGAGGGTCGGGATGTCGAGGTGGCGGAGCCGCTCGGTGCGGCTGCCGGAGGCGAGGATGGCGACGAGCTGGCGGGCCACGCCGGTGGCGTCGTGCTTGCGGTCCCACGCCTCGGCGGCCCGGGCACGCACGGTCGGCTCGTCCCAGAGGCCGGTGCTGCCGAAGGCGTGCGCGGAGGCGACGCGGCGGTCCTGCATCTGCTCGCGGGTCTGCGGCGGCGGGGTGAGCAGCACGCCGAGGGCCTCGGGCGTGGGCTGGCCGACGTCGGGATCGCCGGTGGTCGACATGATCGACGTGAGCGACGCCACCCGCTCGGGGTGCTCGATGGCGACGGTCTGGGCGATCATCCCGCCGAGCGACGCCCCGACGACGTGCGCCCGGCCGACGCCGAGGTGGTCGAGCAGGCCGACGGTGTCGCGGGCCATGTCGGCGAGCAGGTACGGCACCGTCGGCGTCTCGCCGGCGCCGATCCGCTGGATGACGTCGAACACCTCGACCGCCTGGGGTATGTAGGTCGACAGGCCGGCGTCGCGGTTGTCGAAGCGCACGACGTGGAAGCCGTGGCCGGCGAGCTGCTCGCAGAACCCGGGCTCCCAGGAGACCATCTGGGCGCCCAGCCCCATGACCAGCAGGAGCGTCGGGTTCGACGGATCGCCGAACGTGTCGTAGCAGAGGGTGATGCCGTCACCTACGTCGGCGTACGTGTCCGTCGCGCTCATATGGGACGACATCGTGTTCGGGTGGCAGTTGCTGTCGCAAGTGCAAGTTGCCGGGCGGGTAGTGAGGAGGTCCGGCTTAACGTGTGCGCCATGTCACCGAGATTCGGCATCCATGCGGGGTTGCAGAACACGTCGGTCGCCGAGTTGCAGGCGATCTGGCAGCAGGCGGACACGTCGGGGTTCGACTGGGTGTCGGTCTGGGACCACTTCTACGCGGCGTCGACGTTCGACGGCACGCCCGGGAGCTACGAGAACCACGAGGCCGTGGCGATGCACGCCGCCCTCGCCTGCTCCACGTCGAACGTGCGCTGCGGCTGCCTCGTCTACAGCGCCGGCTACCGGCACCCGGGCGTGCTGGCCAAGGCCATCGCCACCATCGACCACCTGTCGGGCGGCCGCGCCGAGATCGGGCTGGGCGGCGGCTGGTCGCAGGCCGAGTACGCCGCCTACGGGTTCCCGTTCCCGTCGGCCGGCGAGCGGCTCGACCTGCTGGAGGAGTCGGCGGCGTGCGTCCGCAGCCTGCTGCGCAACGAGGTGACCAACTTCTCCGGGAAGCACTTCCAGTTCACCGATGCCTGGCTGCAGCCGCGGCCGCTGCAGGCCGAGCTGCCCATCTGGATCGGTGGCGGGGGCGAGCGGCGGACGCTGCGGATCGTGGCCCGCCACGCCGACGGCTGGAACGTGCCGTTCATCCCGCCCGAGGAGTTCGCCCGCAAGCGCTCGGTCCTGGCCGCGCACTGCGAGGCCGAGGGTCGGGACCCGGCGACGATCCGCTGTGCGATCAACGTGGGCATCTGCGCCGACGAGGAGTCGCTGCAGGCCCAGTTCGGGGCGCTCGCCCAGTTCGTGCGGCCGGGGGTCCTGGTGGGGCGGGGGCAGGAGCTGGTCGACCGGATCGGCGAGTACGTCGACGCCGGGGCCGACCAGGTCAACTTCGCCCTGCGCGCCCCGTGGGACCCGGGGCTGCTCGACCTGGCCACCGAGGCCGTCGAGGCCTATCGCGGGTGACGGTGACGGCCTGGGCGCCGGGGCGGGTCAACCTGGTCGGCGACCACACGGACTACACGGGCGGTCTCGCCCTGCCGTTGGCGATCGGGCTGGGCGTCGAGGTGCGGGGCGACCGGGGCAGCGACTGGGTGATGCTGGGGTCCTCGGCGATGGAGGGCGTCGCCGAGCTGCCGTTGGTGGTGTCCGACGTCGGGGCCGTCGAACCGGCGTGGGCCCGGTACGTGGCGGGCGTCGTCGCCGAGCTGGGGCCGGACGACGGGCTGTCGGGCACGATCGACTCCACGCTGCCGCTCGGGCGGGGGCTGTCGTCGAGCGCGGCGCTGGAGGTGGCCGTGGCGTTGGCGCTGGGCGCGTCGGTGGCCAACCCGTTGGCGCTGGCGCAGCTGTGCCAGCGGGCGGAGCACCGGGCGACCGGGGTGCCGTCGGGGATCATGGACCAGCTCACCGTGTTGGCGGCCGTCGAGGACTCGCTGCTGCGGCTCGACTGCCGGTCGCTGTCGGTCACGCCGCTGGCGCTGCCGGCCGGCGTGGAGGTGGTGGTGGCCGACTCGGGGACCGAGCGGACGCTGGTGGGCTCGGCGTACGGCGAGCGGGTGGCGGAGTGCGCGCGGGTGGAGGCGGAGCTGGGGCCGCTGCGGGACGCCACGCCGCAGGACGCCGAACGGGTGGCCGACCCCGTGCTGCGGCGCCGGGCCCGGCACGTCACGACCGAGAACGCCCGGGTCGACGCCGTGGTCGCCGCTCTGGGGTCGGGCGACCTGCGGCACGCCGGTGCGCTGATGGTGGCCAGCCACGCCAGCCTGCGTGACGACTACGAGGTGTCGACCCCGGCCCTGGACGCCCTGGTGCAGGAGCTGCGGGGGACACCCGGGGTCTACGGCTCCCGCCTCACCGGCGCCGGCTTCGGCGGCTGTGTCGTGGCCCTGTGCGACGCCTCGGCAGCCCTCGATGTACCGGTCGTCTGGCGCGGCCGCCCCACCGGCCCCGCCACCCTGCGACGGCACACGTAGAGCTCCTGGTCCCTAGCCCTCGTCGGGGCGCGTGGACTCCGGCGATCCGATCGGGGCCGCGCAGAACAGGCACGTCACCTTCCAGGCGTGCTCCGGTTCGAGGCGGCCGGCGAGGCACAGCTCCACGTTGGCGAGGGCGAAGCCGAGGATCCCGACGCTGGCGGCGACCACGTCGTCGGGCGGCAGCGACGATCCCGCCAGCAGCTTGGCCAGCTCCGAGGCGATCTGGGCCCGGATCGAGGTGGCGGTGGACGCGAACGCCGGGTCGTGCGAGAAGGCGGGGTCGCCGAAGAGCAGCCGGTAGGTGTCGGGGTTCTCGTCGAAGAAGGTGAAGATGGCGCTGAGCAGGTGGGTCAGCCGGGCCTGGGGCGAGAAGGGCACCCGGGCCGCGTGGCGCAGCTCCCGGAGGAGCTCCTCCAGCAGCTCCTCGGCCACGCAGACGACCAGCTCCGCCCGCCCACCCGGGAAGTAGTGGTAGAGCAGGCCCTTCGACACGTTGGCGGCGACGGCCACCTCGGCCAGGCCGGTGTCGACGTAGCCCCGGGAGGCGAAGACCTCGCGGGCCCCGGCGACGATCTCGGCCCGCCGGTCCTCGGGCCGCATGCGCGCCCGCTTGGCAGGCGGCGGGGCGTCTGCGGAGCTCGCGGCGGTCACATCCGCACCTTAGTTGACAGAGACTTCAACAAGTCGGCGCCTTCCACCGCCACGACGACCGGACGAGTCGGCTCCGAGTCATTAAGCTGACACACGGTCAACAGTCTGGGGAGGGGGCCGCGACGGTGTTGTCCGCTGCGTTCGAGTGGGGACGGCGTCGGCTCCTCCGGGAGGGGCCGGCCGACGGGATGTTCCCAGCGGTCGCCGGCCGGCTGGGGATCGTGTGGGTCGGCGTCTCCGTGCCGTTCACCACGGCGGTCGCCTTCCTCGCCGACACGCCCGACAGCTACCTGTTCGTGTGGGTGTACATGGCCAGCGGCGCCTACACCGCGCCCGCCCTGGTGGCCGGATGGCTCCAGGTGCGCCGGGCGCCGGCCCACGACCGGACGGCCTACGCGCTGCTCTACGCCGGCCTGGTGTCCGTGTTCGGCATCGGCGTGGCCATCCTGCTGGGCCTGGTGGTGGGGCGGCGCGGTGCCCCCTGGATGGGCATGTCGGCCGTGGCGCTGAGCGGTGCGCTCCACTGCGCCGGCCTCCTGGTGCTGATGCGGCGGCGGTCGGGCCGGCTCCGGCTGTCGATCGACGTCATGGAGGCGGCCGCCGCGACGGTGGCCCTCGGCGCTCCCTTCGTGGTGCTGGCGGCGCCGGCGATCGCCGACGCCGAGGCCCGGTGGTTCGCCCTGTCGGCCGCCGCGAGCGTGCCGTTCGTCACCTGGGGCGTCTACTGCGGCCTGTTGCTGCTGGTGCGCCTCGGCCGGCGGCACGGCACCTTCGAGGCGTGCATCTGCGCACTGGTCCTGAGCGGCGGCGTCAACGCCGTGCTGCAGACGGCCCAGGGCGTGACCGGCTTCGGACTGCCGGCTCCTCCGCTGATCGCCCTCCATGCCGTGTGCATGAGCATGTACCTGCTCATACCGCTCAACGTGCCTCTCATCATCCGGCCCGGCCTCGGCGAGCTCCCGCCGCAGAGCCAGGTGCGCGGCGGCCGGATGGCAGCGTTCTTCGTGCTGATCGGGCTGGTGGCGCTGCTGGTGAGCACGGTCGCCGTCGCCGACGAGCACCCCTGGACCGTGCCCTTCTCGCTGGCCGCCGTGTCGGTGCTGCTCCTGCTGGCGCTCCTGCGCCAGACCGCCGCGGGCGGCGAGACCCGCCGGCTGTACCGGCAGGTCGAGGAGGCATCCGACCAGCGGCGTCGCCTGGTCGCCCAGCTGCTCGAGCGGGCGGAGCACGAGCGCCGCCACTTCGCCGACCAGCTCTACGAGCAGGCGCTGGCGGCCTACACGTCGTTCAGCGTGATGGCCGGCAGCGACGGGCGGGAGCGGGGGTCCCCCTCGCTGGCGGCGGAGATCTCGGCCCGGGTCGGGGGCGACTTCGCCCGGACGGCCCAGTCGGTCCACGAGCTCGTGCTCGCCATCCGGCCGCTGGAGGGCGAGCCCACGGAGCGCGAGCGGCTGGGGGTGCCGATCCGGGCCTACCTGGCCGACATCTACGGCGACCGCACCGCGCCCCGGCTGACCGTCGACGTGGCCGAGACCCTGTCGCCCGACTGGATGACCGAGACCGTCGTGCTGCAGATCGTGCAGGAGGCCCTGCACAACGTGCGCCGGCACAGCCGGGCCACGTCGGTCGACGTGGTGATGGATGCCGACGGGGACGCGGTGCGGCTGCAGGTGACCGACGACGGCGTCGGGTTCGATCCGGTGTCGGTGCCGGAGGGCTCGGGGATCGCCACGATGCGGGCGTCCGCGGCTGTCGTGCGGGGTGCGCTCATCGTCGAGTCCCACCCCGGTGGCGGCACGGTGATCACGGCTCGGCTGGGGTCCGGCCGGGCCGACGACGAGCCACCGGCGCCGGCGGCCATCCCCACGCTGCGCCTGGTCCCCGATCCGAGCGACTGAGCGACTGAGCGACTGAGCGACGGCGGCGGGGAGCGGACGCTCCGATCCCCTGGTTTCGACGCGCCCACGTTGCTGACCGCACCAACCCACCAGAGCCGGAGATCCCCCGTCTTGTTGATCTTGAGTCAATAAAAGCGTATGTTGCTGACCCAGCCCAACAAGCAGATCTTCGGGGGGAGAATCCTCATGGAAGTCATGAGAAGGCGCGGGCGGATCACGCTCGCCGCCGCCATCGTCACCGTCATCGGACTCGGCGCCTGCAGCAGCACGACGCTCGCCGGCAGCGGTGACACCAGCGAGGACGACGTCGGCGCCGCCGCACTGGCGTCGCTGACCTTGAACTACAGCTGCGTCTTCCCGCTCATCGGGGCGCAGCCGCTGTCCGTCGAGATCAGCTCCGACATCCCGACCGAGGTCACGCCCGGCGTGCCGACGGGGGCGTTCGAGATCGACGCCATCTCGACCGTCAACGACGCGGCCCGGGTCGGGCTCCGGACCGTCGGAGCCACCACGCTCGAGGGCACGGTCAAGGCCGACGCCCACCTGGCGGCGCCGAGCCTCGACCTGCCGCTCGTCGTCGACATGGCGATCCCGCAGGCACCCATCCCCGCCACCGCCGGCGCCTTCACCGTGAACGCCGACGGCGCGACGCCGTCGCTCACGTTCACGGCCCAGAACGCCGGCACCGGCACCATCACCGTCGGCGATCTGGTGCTGACCATGACGCCCCGGGACGCGAACGGCAACCCGACCGGGCTCGGCACGTTCGACGCCGACTGCACCGCGGCGCCGGGCCAGGACCAGGTCCTGCACACGTTCACGATCACCGGAGGCAGTGGGACCACCACCACGTCGGTGCCGGGCTCGACCACGTCGACGACCCTGCCCTCGACCACCACCACGACGGTCCCGCAGCCGCTCGAGTTCGCGTTCGACCTGACCGGCAGCTCGTTCATCCAGGCCGCCAACGGCACGACGCCGCTCACCGGCGGGATCGTCGCCCAGTTCGACCTGGCCACCGGCACCCACACGTCGGAGCTCACGCTCGCCCCGACCACGGGCAGCTTCACGATCCTCGGGATCCTCCCGGTCACGGCCAGCATCGAGTTCGTGCAGGCCGGGCCCACCACGGGCTCGCTGGTCGACGGACGGCTGACATCGCGGTCGGAGATGTTCGTGCGGCTCACGAACGTGCTGGCCTTCGGGTACCTGCCCATCGGCGGCGGCCCCACCTGCCAGACCACGACCCCGGCCGTCGTCGACCTGGCCACACCGGCGGGTGAGCTGTTCGACCCGCTGGCGGGCGGGAACCTCGAGGGCACCTACACGCTGCCCGGGCTGGCCGCCGGCAGCTGCGGCTTCCTGGGCGACCTCATCAGCCTGTTCACGGCGGGTCCCAACAACACCATCGACCTGGCCCTCACCGCCACGGACTGACCACAGCCACATCCCACCCTGGAGCCGGGCCCCTGCCGTCGAGGCGGGGGCCCGCTCCCTTCCACGGAGGTCTCAACGTGTCCGATCGAACTCGCCCGTGGGTGCGGAGCGCCGTCGCCGTGGTGCTGGTCGCCGCGTCCGCCGGACTGGCCGTCGGCGGTCCCGGCCCCCGCCCGGCCTCGGCCCGGCCGGTGCAGGCGGCCCCCGACGACGCCTTCTTCACCCCGCCCGCCCCGCTGCCCGCCGGCTCCCCCGGCGACGTCATGCGCTCCCGCCCGTCGCCGGCCGGCCCCCGGTCGACCCGGGCCCTGGCCGACGCCTGGCAGGTCATGTACCTGTCCACCGACGTCGCCGGCGCGCCCAATGCCGTGACCGGGACGATCCTCGTGCCCAAGGACGCCGACCCCGCCACGGCGCCGATCGTCGGCTTCGGGCCCGGCACCCACGGCCCCGCCTTCCGCTGCGCCCCCTCGCTGATGCTCGCCGACGGCGGGTTCTACGAGCAGCCGGCGGTCGACGACATGCTCGAACGGGGCTACGCCGTCGCCGTCACCGACTACGAGGGCTACCACCCGGACCCCGCCACCACGTACATGACCGGGCGCTCCATGGGGCACGCGCTCCTCGACGCCGTCCGGGCGGCCCAGCGCTTGCCCGAGGCCGGGCTGGCGGCCGACACACCGGTCGTGCTCCGGGGCTACTCGCAGGGCGGCGGGGCGGCCATGTGGGCCGGCCAGCAGCACCCGTCCTACGCCCCCGAGCTCGACCTCGTCGGCGTGGCGGGCGGCGGCGTGCCGGCCGATCTCGTCCAGGTGGGGATCCCGCTCGACGGTGCGGACGGCTTCGGGTTCTTCCTCTACACGCTGCTGGGCATCGACAACGCCTACGCGGACGTCTCCCTGGAACCGCACCTCAACGACGCCGGGCGGGCGGCCATCGCCCGGATGGAGGACGACGTGTGCGTGCTGGAGCTGATCCTGGAGCTGGGCGGCGGGACCATCGCCGGGCACACGGTCAGCAGCCCGCTCACCGCGGCGCTGTTGGGGCACATCGTGGAGAACGGGCTCGGCGGCCAGGCGATCGACGTGCCGGTGTTCCAGTACCACGAGCAGCAGGACGGGCTCGTCGCCTTCGGCCAGGCCCAGGCGCTGCGCGACGCCTACTGCTCGCTCGGCGTCCAGCACACGTGGCGGACGTACGACACCGGTGGGGCGACCGGGCTGATCCGCCACGTCAACCTGGTGTACCGGGCCAACGACGACGTCAACCGCTTCGTCGAGTCCCGCCTCGCGGGCGCCCCCGCCACCTCGACCTGCTGAGGTTCACCCGTCGGGCACGCCCGGAACACCAGGTGCGCCCGCTCGTACGACGGCGGCAACCGCGGCTACATGCGGTCGAGGAGCTGTTGCTTCTTCTGCTTGAACTCGTCCTCCGACACCACGCCCTGCTTGCGGAGCTCGTCGAGCTGGCGGATCTGCTCGGGGATCGACGCGCTGCCGCCACCGGTGTCGTCGCCCTCCTTGACCTCACGCCCGATGCGGTCGAACTTCCGGTTCTCGTTCTCCTCCATCTGCTTGTAGATCTCGTTCTGCACCGCAGACGGATGCCGCACGTTGGAGAAGGCCTGGCGCCCGCCCTCACCGGCGGACTCGATCACGAGGTCGCCGGTGCGCAGGATGCGCTCGAAGATCGACTGGCCGAAGAACACCGTGTTCACCCGCTCCAGCGGGATCTCGATGCCGTGCTTGGCGAGGACCCCGTGGCGGTAGATGAGGCGGTCGGTGGTGACCACGAAGTTGGTGGTGACCCACTGGGCGTAGCGGGAGGCGAACAGGATCAGGAACGCGAGGATGACCAGCGCGGTGACGATCCCGGCCGCCTGGCCGGGCGTGCCGTCGGGGTTCCAGACAGCGACGAGCACGCCCACCACCACGCCGCCGAGCAGACCGACCAGTTCCTTGGCGAAGAACCACCAGTGCGGATGCAGGTCCAGCACGACGTCTTCGCCCTCGTTGAGGAGCTTGCGAGGGAAAGGCACGGCCGGAGGATAACGCTGGTGGGAGCGGTGGTGTGGCCCGCTCAGGCCCAGCCGAGCTCGTCGAGGCGATCGTCGTCGATGCCGAAGTGGTGGGCCAGCTCGTGCACCACCGTGATGCCCACCTGGCGGACGACCTCGTCCTCGTCGTCGGCCATGGCGCAGATCGGCCGCCGGAAGATCGTCACCCGGTCGGGCATCACGAGCTCGCCGGTGCCGTACCAGCCGTCGCGATCGGTCAGCGGGATGCCGTCGTAGCGGCCCAGCAGGGTGCCGTCGACCGGCCCGTCCTCCACGACGACCACCACGTTGTCGACGAGCCGGGCCAGCTCGTCGGGGATGCCGTCGAGGGCGTCGGCCACCAGCTCCTCGAACCGGTCCACCGGCACGTCGATCACGACCCGGCACTCTAGGGACCACGTAGGGTCATGGAGCAGATGGTGGAGAGCGGCACAGGCGACGACCTCCTGTACGACCTCGACGCCTCGCAGCGCCGGGCCGTCGTGTCGCCGGCGCGCCCGCTGGCGATCCTGGCGCCGGCGGGGTCGGGCAAGACCCGGGTGCTCACCCGGCGGATCGCCTGGCGCATCGCCACCGAGGACGCCGAGGCCAGCCATGTCCTCGCCCTCACCTTCACCCGCAAGGCGGCCGGCGAGCTGCGCGACCGGCTGCGGCGGCTCGGCCTTCGCGACGGCGTGGCGGCCGGCACCTTCCACGCCATCGCCTACGCCCAGCTGCGCTCCCACTGGAGCGACCACAACCGCCGCGCCCCCGACCTGCTCACCCGCAAGGCCCGGCTCCTGGGCCCGGTGCTGCGGGGTCGCACCGGCGAGCTGAGCCCCGTGGCGCTGGCGGGCGAGATCGAGTGGGCCAAGGCCCGGCTGCTGGGCCCTGGAGAGTACGCCGAGGGCGTCGTGGCCGCCCGCCGTCGCACGCCCGCCACGCCCGAGAAGGTGGCGGGCCACTACGCCCGCTACGAGGAGCTGAAGCACGAGCAGAACCTGGTCGACTTCGACGACCTGCTGAAGCTGTGCGGCGACGCCCTCCTCGGCGACGCCACGTTCGCGGCGGCGCAGCGCTGGCGGTTCCGGCACCTGTTCGTCGACGAGTTCCAGGACGTCAACCCGCTGCAGCTGCGGCTGCTCGACGCCTGGAGGGGCAGCCACCTCGACCTCACCGTCGTCGGCGACCCGCAGCAGGCGATCTACGGCTGGAACGGCGCCGACGCCGGCTTCCTGGAGGACTTCCAGGGCCGCTACGCGTCGGCCGAGGTGATCGCCCTGGGCCACAACTACCGGTCGACGCCGCAGATCCTGGCCGCGGCGGCGTCGGTGCTGCGGGCGGCCAAGCTCGACGGCCGCCCGGTGCACGCCACCCAGGGCGAGGGAGCGGCGCCCCGGCTGGTCCGCTACCCCAACGACGTCGACGAGGCCAAGGGGGTCGCCCGGGCGCTGCGCGACAGCCGGGCGCCGCACACGGCCTGGTCCGACCAGGCGGTGCTGGTCCGCACCCACGCCCAGGTCGCGCTGATCACCGAGGGGCTCCGGGCCGTCGGCATCCCCTACCAGGTGAGGGGCGGCGACGCGCTCCTGAAGAAGCCCGCCACGCAGACCGCGCTCGACTTCCTCCGGGTGAACGCTCGACCCCTGGTGGCCTGCCTGCCGGACCTGGAGGCGATGGTGGACGACCACCGCGTCGGCCCCGACTCCGGCTCCGGCTCGGGCAACGACGGCGGCGACGTCGACCCGACGCAGGTGGACATCGTCCAGCTCGCCCGAGACCACCTCCGCCTCGACCCCATGGCCTCGGCCTCGGGGTTCTTCACCTGGCTGATCGCCACCCTGCAGTCCGAGGGGGGTGAGTCCCGCCGCGACGCCGTCACCGTCGCCACCTTCCACGCCGCCAAGGGCCTGGAGTGGCCGGTGGTGCACCTGGCCGGTCTGGAGGACGGGTTCGTGCCCATCACCCACGCCCGCACCACCGCTCAGCGGGCCGAGGAGGCACGGCTGCTGTACGTCGCCATGACCCGGGCCGTCGACGTGCTGCACTGCAGCTGGGCGGGCCAGCGGACGTTCAACGCCAAGGTGCTCGATCGCCGGGTGTCCCCGTGGGTGGGCGACCTGGCGAGCGGTGCGGCGGCTCCCGAGACGGCGCAGAAGCCCGACTGGCGGACGCACCTGGCGGAGCAGAAGGCGCTGCTGCAGGACCGCCGCCGCGTGGCCGACCCGGTGTTGACCGCGCTCCAGGACTGGCGCGAGGAGGCGGCCCGTGCCGCCCGGGTGAGCCCCACCGCCGTGCTGGACGACCACGTGCTCGCCGCCGTCGCCGCCGCCCGGCCCGGCGACCAGGAGGAGCTGGCGGCCGTCCTGGGCGTCGGCGGGATGTTCGCCACCAGCCGGGTGGGCGAGGGCCTGCTGACCGCGCTCGCCGCCCTGCACCATGCGAACTCTCGTTCCGCTTGACCCTGGCGGTGTGAAGCGCGACACATGGTCCATGGGTGACCCACTGTCCTTCATGAGCGAAGACGGCTGGCCTTACCCGGACGACGACGATGTCGCCGAGCAGGTCGAACCCGTCGATCTGCGTTACGAAGCCGACGACGACCTGGTGGCGCTGCACGCGCTCCCCCGCCACGTCGTCCTCGACCTCACCGACGACGAGCGGGCCGTGATCGTCCGCCGGTTCGGGTTCGACGGCCAACCGCCGTGCTCGCTCACCGAGATCCACGACCAGCTCGGCAGGCCGCGCCGCGAGATCCGCGAGATCCTCCTCGGCGGCATCACCAAGCTCCGCACCGAGCTCGGCTGACCTTCGGGGCGACCACGTAACCTTCCCGCCAGGCGGGTGAACGCGAGCGAGAGGGGGCGTGCGATGCCGTACGAGGTGCGTGGAGTGGTCGCCCGGGCCAAGGGTGAGCCGGTGGCGGTCGAGATGATCCTGGTGCCGGACCCCGGGCCGGGCGAGGCCCTCGTCGACGTCGCCGCCTGCGGCGTGTGCCACACCGACCTGCACTACCGCGAGGGCGGCATCAACGACGACTTCCCCTTCCTGCTGGGCCACGAGGCGTCCGGCGTGGTGGCCGCGGTGGGCGACGGCGTGACCGACGTGGCACCCGGCGACTTCGTCGTCCTCAACTGGCGGGCCGTCTGCGGCCAGTGCCGGGCCTGCCTGAGGAGCAGGCCGCACCTGTGCTTCGCCACCCACAACGCCACGCAGAAGATGACGCTGGCCGACGGCACGCCGCTGTCGCCGGCGCT
This sequence comes from Acidimicrobiales bacterium, assembly GCA_035316325.1. Classification (NCBI taxonomy): domain Bacteria; kingdom Bacillati; phylum Actinomycetota; class Acidimicrobiia; order Acidimicrobiales; species Acidimicrobiales bacterium. The sequence goes on along the minus strand of DATHJB010000075.1, from coordinate 12,574 downwards.
GGGCATCGGGGCGTTCGCCGACAAGACGCTGGTCGCCGCCGGCCAGTGCACGAAGGTCGACCCGACGGTGTCCCCGAGTGTGGCGGGCCTGCTGGGCTGCGGCGTGATGGCCGGCCTCGGCGCCGCCCTGCACACGGGCAACGTGCAGCGGGGCGACTCGGTGGCCGTGTTCGGCTGCGGCGGGGTGGGCGATGCCGCCATCGCCGGGGCCAAGCTGGCCGGCGCCACCACGATCGTCGCCGTCGACCGCGACCCCCGGAAGCTCGAGTGGGCGAAGGCCTTCGGCGCCACCCACCTGGTCGACGCCTCCAGCGAGGACGCGGTCGCCGCCGTGCAGGAGGCGACCGGCGGCTTCGGCGCCGACGTGTGCATCGAGGCCGTGGGCCACCCGTCGGTGCTGGAGCAGGCCTTCTACGCCCGCGACCTGGCCGGCACCGTCGTCCAGGTGGGCGTCCCCACGCCCGACATGCGCTTCCCCGACATCCCGATGATCGACTTCTTCGGCCGGGGCGGCGCCCTGAAGCCGAGCTGGTACGGCGACTGCCTGCCCAGCCGCGACTTCCCGCTCCTCGTCGACCTGCACCTGCAGGGCCGCCTGCCGCTCGACGCCTTCGTGAGCGAGACGCTCGGGCTCGGCGACGTCGAGGCGGCGTTCGCCAAGATGGAGCGCGGCGAGGTCCTCCGCAGCGTCGTGGTGCTGTCGGACTAGGACCTGGAGACGGACGCCGGCCGGCTCAGGCGGTGTCGCTGGCGGGGAGGGACTCGAGGAGGCGCTCGACCATGAGGGTGGCCTGGTCGGGGGTCAGGCCCAGCTCGCCGATCGCCTCCCGGTAGCGGCGCAGCGCCCGCTGGGCGGACAGACCGAAGCCCGCGGCCCGGTGGGCGGCGACGACCAGGCGGTGCGCGGCCTCCAGCCACGGGTCGATGGCCAGCGCCTGCTCGGCCAGCACCTGCGCCTCGTCGAAGCGGCCCCGGGCCATCAGCAGCTCGCCCGCCCGCGTCGCCACGGTGGTGAAGCGCCGCCGTCGCTGCTCGAAGGCGGCGACGGCCCACTGGTCGGAGAGCAGCTCCGTGGGCTCGCCCCGCCACAGCTCGACCGCGTGCAGGGCGCGGTCGAGGGCCACCGCCGGCGAACCCCGCTGGTCGGCCTGGGCCGACGCCCGGCACAGGTCGTCGAACTCCCACAGGTCGACGGTCAGCCAGTCGCCGGCGTGGAGGCTGACGTTGCCACCGTGCTGGCGGACGAAGAACGAGGCGTCGCGCGGCCCGCGCTCGGGCTCCAACACCCGCAACAGGTACGTGAGGGTCACCCGCAGGTTGCGGGACTGCGCATCGGGGTCGAGTGCGGGCCACAGGTCGTCGGCGAGCTGGCCCCGGCTGACCGTCCCCTGCACGGCGAGGTAGGCCAGCAGCGAGCGCACCCGCTCACGCCGCCACGCCGGGGAGCGGACCGGGGCGTCGTCCTCGTGGAGCTCGACGGCGCCGAGCAGGCGCAGCCGGCGCACGACGGTCGGCGGCAGGGGGAGGTGGCCGAGCACCTCCCGGGCGGTCTTGCGCAGCTGCCCCTTGCCCCGACGCTGCGCCAGCGCGGCGACGGTGCCACGAGCGTCGGGCCAGGTGGCGTCGAGCAGCCCCCAGCCGTCGGCGCGGCCCTCCGCGAGGGCGGCGACACCCAGCTCGGCAGCCCACGCCGGCGGCAGGTGGGCCCGGACGACCGCTGCGTCCTCCAGCGACGGCGTGCCGGGCGGGAGGCGACGACCCTCGCGCACCGCGACCACCGCCTGCGCCAGGCTGCGGCCGAGCTGCCAGGCCGGCCCGAGCTCGGCGTCGTCCCACGTCGGCCGGGTGGCGGGCACCAGCACGTAGAGCAGGGCGACGTGGCGCCGCTGCGCCGCGACCGGGAGGCCCACGCCGATCGGGTACCGGTCGACGAGCTCGGTGAGGGTGGCCGACGCCGCCGCCTCGTCGTCGCGGGCCACGGCGACGGTGGCCTCGGCGACCGACAGGTTGGTGTCGACCAGCGGGGCACCGCGCAGCAGGGTGGCCGTCGTCCGGACCTGGTCGAGGAAGCGCTCCGCCCGGTCGACGTCGCCGTTGAGGGCGTGGACCATGCTGCACTGCGCCCCGATGAGCGCCGTGCTGTTGCGGTAGCCCGACTCGCTCACGACCTCCAGCAGGCCGGGCAGGGCCTCGACCACCTCGTCGAGGCGCCCCTGGTACCAGAGGGCCTGCAGGCGGGTGCCCTCGGCGAGCGGCGCGTGCAGCGACCCGGTGTAGGTCAGCGCCTTCTCCGACGCCGCCTCCGCCTCGGCGGCGTGGCCGAGCTGCAGGTGGGCGATGGCCCGGGTCCAGTTGACCAGGCCCTGCCAGGGCTCGTTCAGCGACCCGGCGGGGATGCGGTCGAGCTCGGTGAGCGTGTTGCGGCTGTCGTCGGCGATGTCGTAGATGAGCGCCCGGCCGAGCGACGCGAACGGCACGGCTGCGTCGACGCCCTCGGCCTCGAGCTCGAAGGCCCGCGACGCCACCGTGGCGAGCCGCGCCGGGTCGTCCGACCACCAGGCCACCTGGCCGAGCTGCACGAGGCAGGCCAGCTCGCCGGTGGTCTCACCCTGCTCGCGGAAGGCGGCGGCACAGTCGGCGAAGTCCTCCCAGGCGCCGCCCAGGTCGCCCTCGACGGCGGCGACCGCGGCCAGCAGGCGCCCGCTGGGCCGCGCCCGGACGTCGGGCGGCAGCAGCTTGAACCACTCCTCCAGAACGTCACGGGCCACCGGCGGGTGCGCCGCCCCGAGCGCCTCGACGATGGCGTGACCGACGTCGTCCCACGCCTCGGCGTCGACCAGGAGCCGGACGGCGCCGTCGATCCGCCCGCTCTCCAGGAAGCCGAGGCCCGCCCGACGCCGGGCGTCGGCGACCTCGCCGGGCGTCGCCTCGTTGGCCAGCAGCGACCGCAGGAGGCCGTGGAGTGAGTGCTCGCCGTCGGCCAGGCGGCTGACCAGCGGCAGACCCTCCACGAGCGCCGCGGCGTCGGCGTCGGGGCCGAGGACGGCCCGGGCCAGCTCGTCGTCGAACGGCCCGAGGTGCGAGAGCAGGGCCAGGTCGTGGCGGCGCTGGGGCGACAGCTCGGCCAGCACCTCCTGGCCGATGTAGTCGCCGGCGGTGTTCGAGCGGGCGTCGACCGACAGCTCGGCGAGCGCCGGCCAGCCTCCGCTGCCGGCCACCTTCGCGGGGCTGACGTGGCGCAGGGTGGCGAACTCGGTCAGCTCGGCCTCGGTGAACGTCAGCTCGTCCTCGCCGACGCGGGTCACGCGGCCCTCGACCTCCATGCGCGCGAGCGGCAGCGGCGGCGGCGTGCGGCCCGCCAGCACCACGTGGGCGTTCTCGGGCAGGAGGCTCACGACGCTGGCCAGCAGCGAGGCCGCGTCCGAGCCGGGGAGCAGCTCGTGCACGTCGTCGAGCACCAGGGCGACCTGTTGGGGCGACCGGCGCCACAGGGCCTCGACGACCGCGGTGGCCACGTCGGTGGTGTGCGTGGTGGCGTCCACCGACCGGCAGAGGGCCTCACCCAGCGCCGACACGGTGGCGAGGCCCGGCTCGCACGTCAGCCAGCAGTCGATCCCCATCGGCGCCTCGGCGTTCTCCGCCACCGCCTGCGCCAGCAGGGTGGTCTTCCCGTAGCCCGCCGGGGCCGTCACGACGGTCACGGGGACGAACCAGCGCTGTCGCAGCTGGTGGAGGAGCCTTCCCCGCACGAACGTCGCACGGTCCGCCACGGGTGGTGCCAACCGACGGTCAGACCACACCGGACCGAGCATAGGCATACCCTCTCCCACCCGTTCACGACCGCCGCCCTCGGGGACCTGCAGCACGGACGGGATCACTCGAAGCGGCGCTCGCGCTCCTTGCGGAGCTCCATCATCTTCTCGAAGTCGATGGCGATGAAGAGGCCCTCGGCCTCGGCGCAGAGGCGGTCGTCGGCGTGGACGGTTCCGTGGGTGAAGGTCTTGCGGCCCGACACCTCGACGACCCGGCCGGCGAACCGCAGCTCCTGGCGCAACGGCGTGGGGCTGCGGTAGCTGACCGTGAGGCGGCCGGTCATCCCGGGTCGGCCGCCGAGCGACTGGGCGGAGCCCAGCACCTCGTCGAACGCCGCGGCGACGAACCCGCCGTGGACGCAGCCCGGCGGGCCCTCGTAGGCGTCCCCGAACGTGGCCCGGCCGTGCATCACCGTGTCCTCCGCCCACAGCTCGATCGGCGGCGCCATGGGGTTGGCGCGGCCCAGCATCGGGCTGTGGTCGAAGAAGGCGTGCGGATCGCCGCCACCCAGCGGCGACTCGCCGAAGCCCTCGTACATCGTGCCGGCGGTCAGGTTGTCGACCTGGTCGGCCAGGGCTTCCAGCTGGTCGGCGACTGCGGCGAGCTCCTCCGCCCCGGCCCGGCTGCCGTGGAGCCGGTGGACGATCCGCCGCAGCGCGTCACCCGTGCGGTGCAGCTCCGCCCGTCGCTCCGACGGCGCCGTGGTGGCGTAGGCGTTCAGCATGCTGGTCCACTGGGCGTTGCCGGGATCGGGCCCTTGCTCGTCGTCCACGTCGCGATTCCTACTGCGTGCCCGCGCTCGCCGTCGCATCGGGCGCGCCGACGGTGAAGTCGGCCAGCACGGGCGCGTGGTCGCTGGGTTTCACGCCCTTGCGGGCGTTGCGGTCGACCACCGCCCACGTGACCTTGTCGGCCAGCGACCGGGTGGCCAGGATCAGATCGATCCGCATGCCCTGGCGCTTGTGGAAGCGGCCGGCCCGGTAGTCCCACCAGCTGTAGAGGCCCTCGACGTCCGGGTACTCGTCCCGCAGCACGTCGTGCAGGCCCCAGTCCTCCAGGGCGGCGATGGCGGCCCGCTCCTCCGGCGACACGTGGGTCTCGCCCTCGAACGCCACCGGGTCCCACAGGTCGATGTCGGTGGGCGCCACGTTCACGTCGCCGCACACCACCAGGTCGTCGTCGGGCGACGCCGTGGCCTTCAGGTGGGCCACCATCCGGCCCAGCCAGCTCAGCTTGTAGTGGTAGTGCTCGTGGCCGAGCGCCCGCCCGTTGGGGACGTACACCGAGCTCACCCGCACGCCCCCGCAGGTGGCGCTGATCAGGCGGGCCTCGGCGTCGGGCGGCTCACCGTCGGCGAAGCCGTTGAGCGGATCCTCCAGCCCGACCCGGCTGAGGATGGCGACGCCGTTCCAGCGGCCCTCACCGAAGTGGGCGCTCTCGTAGCCCCGGGCGAGCAGGTCGAGCGCCGGGAAGGCGTCGTCGCTGAGCTTGGTCTCCTGGAGGCACAGCACGTCGGGCTGGGCGTAGGTGAGGAAGTCGTGCAGGCGGTCTTGGCGTTCGGCCGTGAGCGCGGCGAGGTTCCAGGTGGCGATGCGCACAGCGGTTCAACCTACCGAGCGTTTCGCGGCCGTGGCCTTCTTGGCGGCTTTCTTGGGGACCGCCTGCTTCTTGGCAGCTTTCTTCGCAGCCGGCGCCTTGGCGGGCGCCGCCTTCTTCCGCGCCGCGGCCTTCTTCTTCGGTGGCGGGTCGACCGGCGCGGGTGCCTCGATCGGACCACCGGCGCCGTCGGCCTGGGTCGGCAGCTCGACGCCGAGGACGGCGAGGTCGACGCCGCGGCGGGTGGCGTCGACCGAGACCACCACGAAGTCGCGGGTCTCCCCCAGCCGCAGCACCTGCTTGGCGCTGCGGGGCGCCGGGTTGGCGAGGTACTTCAACGGCAGGTACGCCTGCACCGGGCCGACCCGGGCGTAGGCGCCGTGGGAGCTGAACTGCTCGACCACGGCCTGGACCAGGCTGCCGACGGGGTGGGCGCCGACGAACTCGATGAACGGCAGGGCGTCGTTGGCCGGCGCCGGCGTGCCCACGGCGGGCGCCTTGACCGGCCCGTTCTCCGCGCCGCGCGCCCGCTTGGGCGCCGGCGTCGGCGCCGGGGACTCGGCCCTCGCCGCCTTGGAGGCCTTCGTCGCCTTGGCGGCCTTGGGCTTGTCGTCCTTCGGCGGCTTGTCGGCCTTGGTGTCCTTGGTCGCCTTCGTCGCCCGCTTCGTGGCCTTGGCGACGTCAGGGGTGTCACCGGACCGCTTGGCGGCGCTGACCGAGCGGCGGCTCAGCGGTCCCCGCACCGGCGAGCGGTCCATGAACACCCAGCCGACGTGGGGCACGGGCTTGCCGCCCACCAGGCGCCCCGGGTCGAACAGCCAGTCGAACTGGCCGTGGAACTCCTGGAAGGAGTCGTTGGACAGGATGGTGGCGTCGGCCCGGTCGGCGATCTGGAGGATGAACGCGTCGCCCCGCCCGATCGCGCCGGCCGGGGGCGTGATGATCTCGCCGGCGACCGCCGCGGCCTCGTACACGTCGCGCTCGTTGCGGGCGATGCGGTTGGGGAAGGTGGCGTCGACCACCACCGTGACGATCTCGGGCCCGTACTCGCGCATGTACGCCTGCACGGCCTCGTCGAGCTGCGACAGGCTCGGGGCATCGCGACCCTCGGTGGCGATGTTCGACCCGTCGACGACTACGTGGCGTCGCACTCGGGGGGACGCATCGTGCGGCTGTTCACGTGCAGGTCGGGGCGCCATCTCGCAAGCATTGAACCAGACGGGCCGGCACGAACGGCGGACTCGCCCACCTGCGCAGTACCGTCCGCCGAATGGCTGACGTGACGACCGACGTGAGCGGCGAGGTCACCGACCTGCTGCAGCATCTGATCCGCAACGCCTGTGTGAACGACGGGACGGTCGCCAGCGGGCACGAGGTGCGCAGCGCCGACCTCCTGGCCGACTACTTCGCCGGCAGTGGGATCGACCTCGAGCGCTACGAACCGGAGCCCGGCCGGGGCAGCCTGGTCGCCCGCATCGAGGGCAGCCGCCCCGACGCGCCGGGCCTGCTGCTGATGGGCCACACCGACGTGGTCCCCGCCAACGCCGACCGCTGGCGCCACGACCCGTTCGGCGGTGACCTGATCGACGGCGAGGTCTGGGGCCGGGGCGCGGTCGACATGCTGAACCTCACCGCCTCCATGGCCGTCGCCACCCGCCGCCTCGCCGCGTCGGGCTGGAAGCCCGAGGGCACGCTGACGTACCTGGCGGTCGCCGACGAGGAGGCCCTGGGCACCTACGGCGCCGAGCACCTGGCCCGCCACGAGCTCGACGCGGTGGGCTCCGACTTCGTGATCACCGAGTCGGGCGGCATCCCCATCCGGGGCGGCGGCGGCGAGACCCGGCTGCCGGTGCTGGTGGGTGAGAAGGGCTCGTGCTGGTGCACGTTGCGGGTGAAGGGCACGCCGGGCCACGCGTCGCTCCCCTGGGCAACCGACAACGCCCTGGTCACGGCGGCCGAGGTGGTGCGCCGCATCGCCGCGTACCGCCCCGCCACCCGCATCCACGAGACCTGGCGGCGCTTCCTCGACGGCATGGACCTGCCCGACGAGATGACCGCTCCCCTGCTCGACCCCGACCGCTTCGTCGACAGCCTCGAGGGCCTGCCGGTGGGCATGGCCCGCCAGTTCCACGCCTGCACCCACGCCACGTTCGCCCCGACCGTGGCCCACGGCGGCACCAAGACCAACGTGATCCCCGACCAGGTCGACCTGCAGGTCGACATCCGCACGCTGCCCGGGCAGACGCTCCCCGACGTGCAGGCGATGCTCGACGAGGCGCTGGGCGACCTGGCGGACCGGGTGGAGATGGTGGAGTCGCACGACGACCCGTCCACCAGCTCGTCGGCCGACACGCCGCTGTGGGACACGCTCGACCGGGTCAGCAAGGTCTTCTACTCGGGCAGCCACCTGGTGCCGATGCTGAGCGTCGGGGCGACCGACGCCCGCTTCTTCCGCCGGCTGGGTGCCACCGCCTACGGCTTCGGGCTGTTCAGCGAGAAGGTGACCTTCGAGGAGTTCGGCAAGATGTTCCACGGCGACGACGAGCGCGTCGACGTGGAGTCGCTGCGCCTCTCCACCGAGCTGTGGGAGGCCGTGGCCCGCGACTTCGTGGGCGGCTGAGCCCGCCACGACCGGTCGGCGACGTCTCAGCCGGTGACCTCGAACGACGAGGCGATCTCGTCGAACTCGGCGGTGTGGCTGTCGGAGTCCGCGCTGGCGAAGTTGACCACCCACAGCTGGTCGTCGATGACCGCCGAGTACTGGACGCCCGAGGCGCCCAGCGACGGGTCGTAGTCGAACTCCACCCGCACGCCGTCGGTGCCGGCGAGCGTGAACGGCTCGTCGGCGGTGACCGTGGCCCCGATGGTGCCGATCCCCTGCTTCACCTGGGACGAGAACTCGTCGTAGCTGAGGTCGCCGGCGCCGGGCGTGCTCGTCACGTTGACGTTGACGTTGGTGACGAAGGCGTCGCCGACCTCGTCGGCGACCACGCCGTAGAAGATGATCGCCCGCGGCAGCGCCGAGGCGGACTGCTGCGCAAGGTCGGCCTTGGCCGGGTCGTCGGGGAACATCTGGCTGCCGACCTGGCTCAGGTCGCCGTGCAGCGAGCTGTACGCCCAGGAGTCGGGCATGGTGACGGAGTAGCCGCCCTCGTCGTCGACGAAGGCGCCCGGGTCGCTGGGCTCGTCGGGTTCGTCGGGGTCCTCCTCCGTCGTGTCGGAGGATTCCGTGGTCTCGGTCGTGTCGTCGGTGGCCGTGTCGTCGCCGCTGTCGGACGTGACGACCACGCCGACGATGGCGGCCACCAGTAGGACCACGGCGCCGACGAGGGCGACGATCGGCCAGCTCCGCTGGGGCGGCGGGGGCGGCGGCTCCGGGCCTCCGTAGCCCGGCTGGCCCCAGCTCGCTCCCGACGGGGAGGCTGGCGGTGGTTGCGGCGGCGGTTGCGGTGGTTGCGGCGGCGGAGCGCCGTACGGACCGCTGCCCGACGGCGGCTCACCGCCGGGGTACTGCCAACCTGAATCTGTCATCTCGGGGTCCCACTCCTGTCCGCCCGTAGGCTCGGATCCTATGTCGATTCGTGCGGTGGTCTTCGACTTCGGTGGCGTGATCGTCACCAGCCCGTTCGAGGCGTTCGCCCGCTACGAGGCCGAGAACTCCCTGCCCACGGGGCACATCCGCCGCTTGAACGCTACCAACCCGGACACCAACGCCTGGGCGCGGCTGGAGCGCAGCGAGGTCGACCTCGAGGGCTTCGTGGAGCTGTTCGAGGCCGAGGCGGAGGCCGCCGGCCACCCGGTCGACGGCCACGCCGTGCTGGGCGCCCTGTCGGGCCGGCTGCGCCCCGAGATGGTGGAGGCGCTGCGCCGCTGCCACGAGCACCTCGCCACCGCCCTGCTCACCAACAACTTCGTCCTGGGCGACCGCGGTGACGCGCCCGGACCGTTCGCCGACGTGCTCGCCCACTTCGACGTGATCGTCGAGTCGAGCCAGGTGGGCCTGCGCAAGCCCGACCCGGCCATCTACGGGCTGGTGTGCGACAAGCTGGGCGTCGACCCGACCGAGGCCGTGTTCCTCGACGACCTCGGCATCAACCTGAAGCCGGCGCGGGCCCTGGGGATGACCACCATCAAGGTGGTCGACCCCCACGAGGCGCTGCGGGAGCTGGAAGCGGTGGTCGGCTTCGACCTCGGCTGAGCCCGGGCTAGCTGGCCGGGAGCTCGACCTGGAGCTTCTCGTACTCCTCGCCGGTGTCCTCCCAGGTCTCGAACTGGATCACGCCCATCTCCTCGAACCGCCGTCGCAGCCAGGCGTCGCCGGCGTCGATCAGGCCGAGCTTGCGGCAGTTGGGCACGATCTTCGAGAACAGCATCTGCTGGAAGAGCTGGCGGCCCGGGTCGGCCTGGACCAGCGGGAGGACGTCGCGGGGGTTGATCTCCATCCGCTCCCACACCTCCTGCTGGAGGAACCGGTCGCGCATCCGGATCGCCGCCTCGAAGGCGAACTCCTGGCGCTCCCGGATCTCGGGCGTGGACAGCTCGTTGTAGAACTCCTTGAGCGACAGCACCCCGAAGGCGACGTGACGGGCCTCGTCGGCCATCACGTAGCGCAGCAGCTGCTTGAGCAGCGGGTCGGGCGTCATCTGCTGCATGAAGCCGAACGCCGCCAGGGCCAGGCCCTCGACCATGATCTGCATGCCCAGGTAGGTCATGTCCCAGCGGCTGTCGTTGATGATGTCGTCGAGCAGCATCTTCAGGTGGGCGTTGATCGGGTAGTGGCCCTCGTGCTTCTCGTCGAGGTACTTGGCGAACACCTCGACGTGCCGGGCCTCGTCCATCACCTGCGTGGCCGCGTAGTACTTCGCGTCGATCCACGGCACCGTCTCCACGATCTTCGCCGTGCACAGCAGCGCACCCTGCTCGCCGTGCATGAACTGGCTCAGGGTCCAGTTGTCGGACTCGATCGAGAAGTCGTTGAACTGCTCGTCGGTGAAGTTCTCGAACGGCGAGCCGGTGAGGTCGCCGCGCATGTCGGCGAACTGGAGCCGCTGCAGCTCGGCGTTCTTGAGCAGGTCGACCTCGGTGTCCCAGGGGAGGTCGGTCTCGCCGTTCCACTGGGAGTGCTTGGCCTTCTCGTAGAGCTTGTTGAGGGCCGGACGCTGGCCCTTCTCGTAGTCCCACGTGAAGATCGCGTCGGCGTTGTCCTGCACCGCGTGGATGGCTTCGTTCACGTCGGTGTTCGAGACCGAGAGGATCGCTTCGAGGTCGTTGATCTCGTCGCGACCAATCAGGTCCTTGTTGGTGGCGTGCTCGTCGACCGACATGGTTCCCCCGGAAGGTCCGTTGCTGCTGATAACAGCCATTATCCACGACCACGAGCAGCGTTGAAAGGGCAGTGCCCGCCTGGTTACGTGACCTTGGTCACTCAGCCGGGGGCGCGTCACCCGTCCGGGACGGCGGCGGCACGAGCCCCGGGTCGACCACCTTCACCTGCTTGCGGGGGAAGTGGCGGGCGACGTGGGCACCGGCGGGGCTGTCGGCGGTGACGTAGATCGTCTCCTCCTTGTGCTGCAGCGGCCGGACCACGTCGGCCATGTGAGCGCGACGGTCGCGGAGCCAGGGGCCGATCACGTCCTCGCCCGCGGGGCACACCGCCATGCAGTAGGCCGCCTTGTAGTCGGCCTTGAAGGAGAGGCTCTGCCACATCGACACCGTCTCGGCGTCGGTGACCCGGCTGCGGTAGTCGGCGGCGTCGTCGCTGTCGGCCACCGTCTGCACCCAGTCGACGAAGCCGCTCATGAACTCGCGGCAGTTGTGGTTGTAGCAGGCGAAGAAGTCGAACGACCCGTCGTCGGCGATGGCGCCGACCGGGCACACCGCCACGCACAGCTTGCACTCCAGGCAGGGGTTGAAGTCGATGGGGGCGTCGTAGTGCGACACCTCGGCCCGGGTGGCGACGGTGCCGAGCACGACGAAGTTGCCGAAGCGCGGGTGGATCACGTTGCGGTGGATGCCCATCTGGCCCAGCCCGGCGGCGACGGCCACCCGCTTGTGCGGTATCGACCAGGCGTGGTCGGGGAAGCGGTGCATCTCCTGCGGGAAGCCGGCCGCGGGGTTGGCCGCCCGGATGCCGCGCTTCTGCAGCGCCCGGGCGATGCGCCGGCCGACGTGGTCGACGGCGTCGTACGACGTGTGGAACTCCAGGTTGGCGGTGGCGCGGGCGGGGCTGCGCAGGTTGTCGACGTTGGAGCGCACCACGAAGCCGACGAGCGTGCGGATGCCGGGCATCAGCTCGTCGATGTAACGGCGCTCCTCGGCGAGGTCGGGGTGATCGATCGACACGAAGCCGACGTCGTCGGCGCCCGCGTCGAGGCACACCTGCCGCAGCCAGCCGGCGTCGACTGGACCGGCCTCCCCGCCCGCCGCGCCCCGCTCGCGGACCTTGCGCACGGTCGGGTGGTCGTCGTACCGGCCAGTCCGTTCCATCATAGAACGTAGGGTACTACAGTGTCGCCGTGCGCAGGAAGAGCTTCCACGACGTCAACTGCTCGATCGCCCAGTGCCTGGAGGCCGTCGGCGACTGGTGGAGCATGCTGATCGTGCGCGACGCGCTGCTGGGCGTGTCCCGCTTCGACGACTTCCAGCGACGCCTCGACATCTCCCGCAACATCCTCAACCAGCGCCTCGGCCACCTCGTCGACCAGGGCGTGCTCGAGCGGGTCGCCTACAGCGAGCACCCGCCCCGCTACGACTACCAACCCACCGCCAAGGGCCGCGACCTGTGGAACGTCACCAACGCCATGCGCCAGTGGGGCGACCGCTGGGCCGCGCCGAACGGCGCCCCGGTCGACCTGCTCCACACGACCTGCGGCCACCGCACGGAGCTGGTGCCCCACTGCGCATCCTGCGGCGAGCGGGTCCTGGGCCCCGACGTCGAGCCCCTCCCCGGCCCCGGCGCCACCGACCCCGACTTCGTCCCGGTTCGCGAGTGAGTCTCGGCGCCGGGAGCGACCTGCTCGCGCCCGCCGCCGACAGCACGACGCTGCGGGCGCTGGCGCCGGTCAGCTGAGGTCGGCGGGCGCGAGCACCCCGTCGGCCAGCGGGTTGCGCCCTCCGAGGGAACCCGAGACCGCGTAGGGGCGGAGGCGCACGAACGACCCGGCGT
>DATHJB010000074.1 GCA_035316325.1 Acidimicrobiales bacterium | reverse complement strand
CTACATCAACGACCGCGGCGAGATGATCGCCAAACAGCGGTCGACGTCGATCCGGTACCTGGCCGAGGAGGCCCGGAAGCGGGCCCAGTTCTCCGAGCAGGAGGACCCGGTGTGGAGCGACGAGGCGCTCGACGACCTCGAAGAGCAGAGGCTCGCCTACTACGGGACCCACCGCGGCCACGGCAAGCTGCTGTGGAAGGACGTGGCCGACGGCGAGCGGCTCCCCACGCGGCCGCTCGGGCCCCACACCGTCGCCAGCTTCACCACCGAGTGGCGGTCGTTCAACATGACCGTGTGGGGCGCGGTCGGCTACTGGGGCGAGTCGACCACCGACCAGGCCGGCTGGCTGCCGGAGATGAGCCGCGACGCCGCCCGCAGCGCGGTCGACCCGGCGCGGGGCGACGGGCTCTACCGGGGACCGTCGCGGGGCCACGTCCAGCCCCGCTACGCCCAGCTCATCGGCATGCCCCGGGGCTACGGCTACGGAGCCTCGATGGGCGCCTGGGTCCTCGACTACCTGAGCAACTGGATCGGCGAGTGGGGCGAGATCATCCACTCGCGGGCCCAGTACCGGAACCCGGCGTTCACCGGTGACGCCACGTTCCTGAACGGGAGCGTCACCGGCAAGCAGATCGACGCCGCCAGCGGCCGGCACCTGGTCTCGGTCACCTACGAGATGACCAACCAGAACGGTGCGGTCATGGCCAAGGGCACCGCGGAGGTCGCGCTGCCCAACGAGTGATCCGTCGGCCGTGACCCGGCCGAGGAGGGGGGAACCATGTCCACCACGCGCGCCCTGCGCCTGCTCTTCGTGATGGTGTTGGCCATCGCTGTCGCAGCCTGCGGAGGCGATGACGACGACGGCGGAAGTGCTTCGGGAGGGGGCTCCGGAGGGGACGGCGACGACGACGCCTTCGACCCCGACGGCGTGCTGCGCTACGGCGCACCACTCGACGGGTCGGGCATCAGCGGCCACCTCGCCCCGTACGCCAGCACCTCGGTGTGCGACACCCTCGTGCTGGCGCCCATCTACGACACGCTGACCCACAAGAACCCGCTCACCGGCGAGCTCGAACCGGGCCTCGCCGAGAGCTGGGAGGTGGTCGACGAGCAGACCGTGGAGCTCACGCTGCGCGCCGACGTCACGTTCCACGACGGCACGCCGTTCGACGCCGCGGCCGTCAAAGCGGGCCTCGAGCGCAACGCGGCCGAGGACTCGGCGCAGACCGCGGCGTCGCTCGCCATCCTCGACGGCGTCGAGGCGGTGGACGAGTCGACCGTGCGGATCACGCTGAACGCCCCGGCGGCCGGGTCGCTGCCGCTGATCCTGTCGGGCCGGGAGGGGATGATCGTGGCCCCGGGCGCCGACGACGCCGACACCGCCCCCGTGGGCGCCGGGCCGTTCCGCCTCACCGGGCAGCAGCCGGGCGAGACGCTCAGCCTCGAGCGCTTCGACGACTACTGGAACGTCGACGAGGTGCGCCTGGCCGGCGTCGAGATCCTCGGCACCGAGGCCGGACCGCCGACGGTCAACGCCCTGCTGGGCGACGCGATCGACATGTCCACCGTGAGCGCCGACCTGCTCGCCGGCCTGGAGGGGAACCCCGGCATCGAGATCGCCGAGCAGGGGTCGGAGACCTACTACAAGCTCAACTGGAACCTGGCCGAGCCGCCGTTCGACAGCCTGGAGTTCCGCCAGGCCGTGAACCACGCCGTCGACCGCCAGGCCGTGCTCGACGCGGTGTTCGAGGGCCGGGGCTCGGTGGCGTGGAGCCCGTTCCCCGAGACCTCGTACGGCTACGACCCCGACGTCGAGGGCGCCTACGAGTACGACCCCGACCGGGCCCGGGACCTCCTCGAGGAGTCGGGCGTGACCGACCCGTCGTTCACCGCCTTCACCCCGCCCACGCCGCTGTTCGTGCGCTTCGGCGAGGTCATCCAGGCCCAGCTGGCCGAGGTCGGCATCGACATGTCGTTCGAGCAGAGCACGGACATCGTGCAGGACTACTTCACCGACAAGAAGCAGCCGGCCACGGTGATCCTGTGGCCGCCGCGGCCCGACCCGGCCGACACGCTCGGCATCCAGTTCACGCCGGGCAGCTTCAACAACGTCGGCAACTACACGAACGACGAGCTGACCGACCTGGTGTCGCAAGTGCGGGCCACGTCCGACCAGGGCGAGCGCGAGCCGCTCCTGCAGGAGGCCGTGTCGCTGGTGGTCGACGAGGCGCTCGACCTGCCGGTGGTGTTCGCACCGCTGCTCCACGCGCACTCGGCCGACGTCGGCGGCGAGGTGGTCCAGAACGAGAACTGCCAGGGCCTCGACTTCACCAAGCTGCAGATGGGCTCGGGCTGACCCCCGGAGGCCCCGATGACCGCCTTCGTGCTCCGCCGCCTCGCCGGGCTGGTGCCGCTCCTGCTGGTGCTGAGCGTCGCCGTGTTCCTCCTGGTGTACCTCGTGCCCGGCGATCCGGCGGTCACGATCGCCGGGGGCGAGGCGGCGACGCCGGAGCGGGTCCGGGAGGTGCGGGAGGAGCTCGGCCTCGACCAGCCGTTCGTCGTGCAGTACGTCGACTGGCTGGGCGACGCCGTCCGGCTCGACTTCGGCCACTCCCTCTACAGCGGGCGGGCGGTCGGCGACGAGCTGCGCCACCGCCTGCCGATCACGGCCAGCCTGGTGCTCGGCGCGCTGGTGTTCGCGCTGGCGGTCGGCATCCCCCTGGGGGCGCTGGGCGGCACCCGGCCGGGCTCGAGGACCGATACCGCGGTCACCACGCTGGCCAGCGCCGCCATCGCCATGCCGAGCTTCTGGCTGGCGATGATCCTGATCGTCTTCTTCGGGCTGGAGCTGTCGTGGTTCCCGGTCCGCGGCTACGTGCCGTTCGGCGAGTCGCCGGTCGAGTGGCTGCGCCACCTCGTGCTGCCGTCGGTCGCCCTGGGCACGCTGATGGCCGCCACCCTCGCCCGCCAGCTGCGGGGTGCGCTGGCCGACGTGCTCGACGCCGACTACGTGCGCACCGCCCACGCCAAGGGCCTGGCGCCGTTCCGGGTGGTCGGGAAGCACGCGCTCAAGAACGCGGCGATGCCGGCGGTCACCGTGCTGGGCCTGCAGGTGGGCTACCTGTTCGGCGGGACGGTGATCGTCGAGCAGATCTTCGCCATCCAGGGCGTCGGCACCTACATGGTCACCGCCATCTCGGGCCAGGACGTCCCGATCATCCAGGGCGGGATCATGATGCTGGCCGTCTTCGTGGTGCTGGCCAACCTGGCGGTCGACATCGCCTACGGCTTCCTCAACCCGAAGGTGCGGGTGGCGTGAGCCGCCTGCGCCGCCGGCCGGCCGTCACCACGGCGCTGGCGTTCCTCGTGCTGCTGGCGGTGGTGGCGGTGCTGGCGTCGTGGCTCGCCCCGTTCGACCCGTACCAGCAGGACCTGGACGCCATCAACCAGGGACCGAGCGGCAGCCACCTGCTCGGGACCGACGACCTCGGCCGCGACGTGCTCAGCCGGCTGATGCACGGGGCCCGGGTGTCGCTGGCGTCGAGCGTGCTGGCGGTCGGCGCCGCGCTGGTGGTGTCGGTGCCGCTCGGGCTGGTCTCCGGCTACGTGGGCGGCCGGCTCGACAGCGTGCTCATGCGGATCGTCGACGGCGTCCAGAGCATCCCGCCGCTGGTGATGGCGCTCACCGTCGCCGGCCTGCTGGGTCCGAGCCTGCGCAACATCGTCATCGCCCTGGCCATCGTCTTCACGCCGACGTTCGTACGGCTGGTCCGGGGCCAGGTGCTGGCCGTGAAGGAGGAGACGTTCGTCGAGGCGTCGCGCTCGGTCGGCGCCACCGGCGCGTACATCGTGCGGCGGCGCATCCTCCACAACATCGCCTCACCGCTGGTGGTGCAGGTGTCGGTCACGCTCGGCTTCGGGCTGCTGGCCGAGGCCGGGCTCAGCTTCCTGGGGCTCGGCATCCAGCCGCCCGAACCGAGCTGGGGCGCCATGCTCAACCGGGCCTACGCCTACATCTTCGAGACGAGCTGGGGGCTGTTCCCGCCCGGGCTGGCGATCATGCTCACCGTCCTGGCGTTCAACGTGCTGGGCGACGGGCTCCGCGACACGCTGCGAGGCGGTCGATGACCGCGGGCGACGCCGTGCCGGCCGACGCCGTGCTGGAGGTGTCCGGGCTGACCGTGGCCGCCGTCGGCCGCGGCCGCGGTCGGGACCGCGACCGCCAGGACCCGCTGCCGCTGGTGCAGGACGTGTCGTTCCGCCTGGCGCCCGGCGAGACGCTCGGCCTCGTCGGCGAGAGCGGTTCGGGCAAGACGGTCACGGCGCTGGGGATCATGCGCCTGCTGGCCCGGTCGCTGCGCATCACCGCCGGCTCGGTCCGGCTGCAGGGCGAGGACCTGGTGCAGGCGTCGGAGCGGCGCCTGCGAGCCGTGCGCGGCAACGACATCGCGATGGTCTTCCAGGAGCCGATGACCAGCCTGAACCCGGCGTTCACGGTGGGCAACCAGATCGCCGAGGCCGTCACCGCCCACACCGGGATGCCACGGGCGGCGGCCTGGCAGCGGGCGGTCGAGGTGCTCGAGCTGGTCGGCATCCCCCGGGCGGCCCGCCGCATCCGCGAGTACCCGCACGCCTTCTCGGGCGGGATGCGCCAGCGGGTGATGATCGCCATGGCCCTGGCCTGCGAGCCCCGGGTGCTCGTCGCCGACGAGCCGACCACCGCGGTCGACGTCACCATCCAGGCCCAGATCCTCGACCTGCTGCGCCGGCTGCAGGCGGAGCTCGGCATGGCCATCCTGTTCGTGACCCACGACCTGGGGGTGGTGGCCGACGTCTGCGACCGGGTGTGCGTCCTCTACGCCGGCCAGGTGGTCGAGCAGGCCGAAGTCCACGCCTTCTTCGACCGGCCCTGGCACCCCTACAGCGCCGGGCTGCTGGACGCCATGCCCCAGTCGTGCCCGCCGGGCGGCCGCCTGCACGTGGTGGCCGGGACGGTGCCCACGCCCGACGCCCTGCCCGCCGGCTGCCGCTTCCACCCCCGCTGCGAGCACGCCCAGGACGCCTGCAGCGCCACCGATCCGGAGCTGCTGCCGGTGGCGTCCGGCGGCCTGGCGCGCTGCCTCCGCCAGCACGAGCTGCACCTCGGCGACGGCGCCGGAGCCCGGTCATGACCGGAGCCGGCCCGGCCCTGCTGGAGGTCGAGGGGCTGCGGAAGTCGTTCCCCGGCCGGCGCCGCCGCGGCCGCGGCAGCGCGGAGGTGCGGGCCGTCGACGGCGTCGACCTGACGATCGGGCGGGGCGAGACGCTGGGGCTGGTCGGCGAGAGCGGCTCCGGGAAGTCGACCACCGGCCGCCTGGTGCTGCGGCTGGTGGCGCCCGACGAGGGGTCGATCCGGTTCGAGGGCCGCGAGGTGACGACCGCCGGGCGCCAGGAGCTGCGGGCGCTGCGCCGGGACATGCAGATGGTGTTCCAGGACCCGTACTCGTCGCTCGACCCGCTGGCGACGATCGCCGACGTCGTCGGGGAACCGTTCGAGGTGCACGAGCGCCTGCCGAAGCGCGAGCGGGACGAGCGGGTGGTCGGCCTGCTCGAACAGGTCGGCCTGGGCGCCACCCACCTGCGCCGCTACCCCGCCGAGTTCTCCGGCGGCCAACGCCAACGGATCGCCATCGCCCGGGCCCTCGCCCTCAACCCGAAGCTCATCGTGTGCGACGAGCCGGTCAGCGCGCTCGACGTGTCGACCCAGGCGCAGGTGGTCAACCTGCTCGAGGACCTCCAGGCCACCCACGGCCTGGCCTACCTGTTCATCGCCCACGACCTCGCCGTGGTCCGCCACGCCAGCCACCGCATCGCGGTCATGTACCTGGGGCGGATCGTGGAGGTGGGCGAGGCCGAGACCGTGTGGCGCGAGCCGAAGCACCCCTACACCGAGGCGCTGCTCTCCGCGGTGCCCGTGCCCGACCCGGCGGTGCAACGGGCCCGCAAGCGCATCATCCTGCCCGGCGACATCTCGGGCGACGACGACTCCCCCGGCGACGTCGCCCGCCCGGTCGGCTGCCGCTTCCACTCCCGCTGCCCCTACGCCATGGACGTGTGCCGGGAGGTCGACCCGGCGCCCTTCCCCGTCCCCGGCGGGTGGGCGGCCTGCCACCTGCACACCGACGGCCCCAAGCTCGCCGGCACCGGCGTGGCCGGGCTGCCGGCCCCGGTCCTGACCCCCTGACAGGAGGACGAGAGTGTCCGAGACGACGACCGTGCCCATCGGTGAGCTCCCCCCGCCCGGCGAGGTACCGGAGCGGATGCTGGCCCAGGTCATCCGCCAGGACCGGTTCGGCGACCCACGGACGGCCTTCCGGGTGGAGGAGGTCGACGTCCCGGCCCTCGCCCCCGACCAGGTGCTGGTGGGCGTGATGGCCGCCGGCATCAACTTCAACAACGTCTGGGCCGCCCGCGGGCTGCCGGTCGACGTCATCCGGGCCCGCCAGAAGGCCGGCGAGCCGTGGGACTTCCACATCGGCGGCTCCGACGCGTCCGGCGTCGTGCAGGCGGTGGGCGATGCCGTGACCGGGGTGGCGGTGGGCGACGAGGTGGTGGTCCACCACGGCTGGTGGGACCCGGACGACCCGTGGGTCCGCTCCGGGCGCGACCCGATGCTCGCCCCCTCGGTCCGCATCTGGGGGTACGAGACCAACTTCGGGGCGTTCGGCCAGTTCACCGTGGCCCAGGCCCACCAGTGCCTGCCCAAGGCACCGCATCTCACCTGGGAGGAGGCGGCCGCACCCACCCTGGTCGGCACCACCGCCTACCGGATGCTCCACGGCTGGGCGCCGCACACCGTGGGTGAGGGCGACGTCGTGCTGGTGTGGGGCGGCTCCGGCGGGCTGGGCACCCAGGCCATCCAGCTGGCGACCGCGGCCGGGGCGCGGGCGGTGGCCGTGGTGTCGGACGCGGCGCGGGGCGACTACTGCGTCGGGCTCGGCGCGGCCGGCTACGTCGACCGCAGCGAGATGGCGCACTGGGGCATGCCGCCGCACTGGGACGACGCCGCCGGCCAGGCCGAGTGGACCGCCGGCGCCAGGTCCTTCGGCGCCAAGGTGTGGGAGGTGCTGGGCGAGCGCCGCAACCCGAACCTCGTGTTCGAGCACCCGGGCGAGGCGACGATCCCCACCAGCGTCTTCGTGTGCGAGACGGGCGGCATGGTGGTCGTCTGCGCGGGGACCACCGGCTACAGCGCCGTGGTCGACCTGCGCCACCACTGGGTGCGCCAGAAGCGGCTGCAGGGCTCGCACGGCACCAACGACGAGCAGGCCCGCGCCTACAACGACCTGGTGCGCGCCCGGGCCGTCGACCCCTGCCTCGGCAAGCTCTACCGGTTCGAGGAGATCCCCGACGCCCACCACGAGATGGAGCAGGGGCACGAGGTGTTCGGCAACCGCGTGGCGCTGGTCGGCGCGCCCGGCCCCGGCTCGGGAGGGCAGACGTGACGGAGCGCGGCTACCTCGGCCTGCCCGTCTCGCCCGACGACCTGACCCACGGGGGCTTCATCGCCGACATCGCCGCCCGCTTCGGTGACCGGGAGGCGCTGGTGTTCGACGACCGCCGCCTCACCTTCGCCCAGCTGCACGAGGAGGTGCGGGCCTTCGGACGGGGGCTGCTGGCGCTCGGTGTCAGCAAGGGGGCGCGGGTGGCGCTGCTGCTCGGGAACCGGCCGGAGTTCGTGATCGGTGCCTACGGGGCGGCGCTGATCGGCGCCGTGGTCGTGCCGGTGAGCACCCTGGCGTCGTCCGGCGAGCGCGACTACATCCTCGCCCACAGCGACGCCGCGGTGCTGGTGACCCAGCCCGCCCTGCTGCGGCGGCGCCTGCTCGACCAGCTGCTCGCCGACCACCCCGAGCTGGTCGACGCCGAGCCGGGCCACGCCGCGGCGGCCGCCTTCCCCCACCTGCGCCACGTCGTGTGCCTCGGCGACCCGTCGCCGGCCGGTCCTCGCAGCGTCGAGTCGTGGGACCGCGTTGTCGACGCCGGCCGGGCCCTGGGCGACGAGGTGGTCGACGCCGCGGCCGCCAGCGTCCACCCCAGCGACGAGGCCCTGATCATCTACACCTCGGGGACCACCGACCACCCCAAGGCCGTGCTGCACGCCCACCGCGGCCCGGTGGTGCAGAGCTGGCGCTGGGCCGAGCAGCTGGCCCTCGACCCGGACGACCGGATCTGGAGCCCGTTCCCGTTCTTCTGGACCGCCGGCCTGGCGATGGTGCTCGGCGGGACCCTGGCGTCGGGTGCCTGCCTGGTGTGCCAGGACGGGTTCGAGGCCGGCGCCGCCCTGGAGCTGATCGAGCGCGAGCGGGTGACGATCGTCCACTCGTTCCCCCACGTGGAGGCCCAGCTCGTCGAGCACGAGGACGCCCGGCGCCGCGACCTGTCGTCGCTGCGACGGGTGATGCCCGACAGCCCGCTGCGCCAGGTCACGCCCTTCGCCGAGGACCCGGGCGACCCCCGCGCCGCCTACGGGCTGACCGAGACGTTCACGATCGCCACCTCGATCCCCTCCGACTCGCCCCTGGAGCTGCGGCGCACCACCCACGGGATCGCGCTGCCGGGCATGGCCGTCCGCATCGTCGACCCCGACAGCGGCGCCCCGCTGGAGCCGGGGGCGACCGGCGAGATCGCCGTGAAGGGGGTGACCCTCATGCGCGGCTACTACAAGGTGCCGCCCGAGGAGTGCTTCGACGACGAGGGCTGGTTCCGCACCCGCGACTCCGGCCACCTCGACGACCGCGGCTACCTCCACTGGGACGGGCGGCTGTCGGGGCTGATCAAGACCGCCGGCGCCAACGTGTCGCCGGCCGAGGTCGAGACGGCGCTGCGGCAGTGGGGTCGGCTGAGCCTGGCGAGCATCGTCGGCGTGCCGCACCCGCGGCTGGGCGAGGCGGTGGTGCTGTGCGCGGTCCAGGGCCCGGCACCGGTGACGGAGGGCGACGTCGTCGACCAGCTGCGGACCGTGCTGGCCTCCTACAAGGTGCCCCGGCGGGTGCTGTTCGTGGACGAGGACGAGGTGACCTACACCGACAACCAGAAGGTGCGGATGGACGACATGCGGGCGCTGGCGACGCGACGGCTGGCGCAGGACGACGACGACTGGGGCCGGTTCCTGCGGGAGCAGCTGGCGGCGCCGGCGGCGCGGGCGGGAGAGGCGTGATGCTGGTCGAGCGGCCGGACTTCCCCATCGACGAGGGGCTCGACGACCTGCGCTCGCTCTACACCGGCATCTTCCGGGCGCTGTCGGAGCCGCTGCGGCTGGAGATCGTGACGCTGTTCGCCGAGTACGACGAGCTGCCGTGCACGGTGATCGAGGAGCGCCTGCCGATCACCAAGTCGACGATCTCGTACCACATCAAGATCCTCGCCCGGGCCCGCCTGATCAGCGTGCGGAAGGAGGGCCGCTTCTACTTCTACCGGCTGCGCCACGATGTGTTGGCGTGGTTCCTCCCGGGCTTCCTCGACCGCCTGGGCGTCGACGCCGCCGGCCGGTGATCGTCGACGTCCTCGCGCCGTTCGTCCACGAGCTGCGCACGGCGGGCGTGCCGGTGGGCGTGACCGAGCACGTCGACGCGGCGCGGGCGGTCACCGCCGTGTCGTTCGCCGACCGGGCGCTCGTCAAGCAGGCGCTGGGGGCGACTCTGGCCAAGACCCGGGGCGACTGGGTGACGTTCGAGACGGTGTTCGACGCCTACTTCTCGGTCGCCGGCGCCGGCGCCGACGACGGGCCGGAAGCCGACGCCGCCTTCGCCCGGCGGCTCGAGCACACGGTGGCGCTGGGCGACGACCGGCAGCTGCGGCTGGTCGCCCGGGAGGCGGTGCGCCGCTTCGCCGCCCTGGGCACGCCGCCCGGCGGGGTGCACTACCACCTGTTCCGGACGGCCCGGCGCCTGGGGCTGACCACCCTGCCGGAGCGGGCGCTGGCGGTGGCCGAGGGCTCGGGCGCGGCCCTCACGCCGTTGGAGTCACGCCTGGCCCGGCGGACCGTCGTCCATCGGGTCGACGTGCTGCGGGACGAGATCGAGGACGAGATCCGGCGGCGCGGCGTGCTGTCGGCCCGGGCCTCGGCCGAGCGGCCGCCCACCGGGGTGCTGCCGACGGACCTGGACTTCCGGCGGGCGTCGGCGGACGAGCTCGAGCAGATCCGGGCCGCCATCCAGCCGTTGGCCCGGCGCCTGGCGGCCCGGCTGGCCACCACCCGGCGGACCCGGCGGGGTCGGCTCGACCTCCGCCAGACGATCCGACGCTCGCTCGGCCTCGGCGGCGTGCCGCTCGACCCGGTGGTGCGGCACCGGCGCCGGTCGCTGCCGGAGCTGATGGTGCTGGCCGACGTGAGCCGCTCGGTGGCCGCCTTCAGCGGCTTCACCCTCCAGCTGGTGCAGGCCCTGAGCAGCCAGTTCGGGCGGGTCCGGTCGTTCGCCTTCGTCGACGGGATCGAGGAGGTGACCGACCTGGTGCGCGACCGCGCCGGGATGGCCGAGGTGCTGCGTGACCGGTTCGACGGCCACTCCGACTACGGCGCCGCGCTGCAGGAGCTGTGGCAGGGCTGGGGCCCGGAGGTCACCCACCGGACGACGCTGCTGATCCTGGGCGACGCCCGCAACAACCAGCACGCCTCCCGGTCGTGGGTGCTGGGCGAGCTGCGGCGCCGGGCCCGCCGGGTCTACTGGCTCAACCCGGAGCCCACGTCGTCGTGGGACACCGGCGACTCGCTGATGAGCGAGTACGCCACCTTCACCACCGAGGCCGTCGAGTGCCGCAACCTCGCCCAACTCGAACGCTTCGTCGAACGCTGCTGCTGATCGTCGACTCCCGGGGCTAGTCGGCGAAGACGTCGCGGCTGAGCTGGACGAAGAACGTGTGGTCGTGACCCACGTTGGGGTCCTCGGCGTTGTACTTCGCCGTCCTCGGCGAGCCGTCGGGAAGGTGCTCCTCGGAGTAGATCGCGCCGACGGGACAGACGTCGGGCTGGTAGCACGCGGTGCACGACGTGCACTCCTCGAGGTTCACGTACAGCAGGCTGTCGCCGAAGATCGCGATCGAGTCCGGGTTGGGCGCGTGCGTCGTCTCGACCTCCCCGCTGCCGGCTTCGTCTTCGGAGAAGAGGAGGTTCTTCTCCGGGTCGAACTCGTAGATGCACTGGACCGGGCACACGTCGACGCAGGCACGATCCTTCACGTCGATGCAGGCTTCGGTGATGATGGCGAGACCGGCCAACGTCAGCTCCTCACGTTCGGGACGATGGGACACGCCGCCAGGGTCTGCAGCAGCAACTCTGTGTCACGAATGGTATGGGCGCCGTGCCGAGCACCTATACCCGCTCGAGGGGTCTGCTGGCATCCGGGCGGCGTCGGCGGCTCTCCAGCGCCGCCGGGGACGGTCGTCGTAGGTCGTGCACGATGCCGAGGCCGGCCAGGAGGCGCAGCACGGTCCACGTCACGTCGATCTCCCACCACGGCACGCCCTGGCGGGCGGAGGTCGGGTGGTGATGGTGGTTGTTGTGCCAGCCCTCGCCGAGGGTCAACAGGGCGACCGGGGCCAGGTTGCGGCTGGTGTCGCGGGTCTCGTAGCGGCGCCGGCCGAAGAGGTGGGTGAACGAGTTCACCGAGAAGGTGGCGTGCCAGACCAGCACCGTCGAGCCGAAGAACCCGACCACGAGGCCGCTCCACCCACCGATCAGGTAGCAGGACACGGCGAGGGACCACGGGCCGATCCAGTCGTGGCGGTCGAGGAACCGCAGCTCGGGGAAGCGGGCGAGGTCGCCGACGGCGTCGAGGTTGGTGGCGCTGTACCGCCCGGAGACGATCCAGCCGACGTGGCTCCACCAGAAGCCCTGCCGGGGTGAGTGGGGGTCGCGGTCGGTGTCGGCGTGGCGGTGGTGCTGGCGATGCCAGCCGGCCCACCACAACGGGCCCTTCTGCACCGCCGTCAGCCCGCCGAAGGCCAGGACGAACTGGGTGACCCGCCCGACCCTGTAGGCCCGGTGCGAGAAGTAGCGGTGGTAGCCGGCGGTGATGAAGAAGACCCGGCCGACGTAGAGCACCCCGGCGAGGACGAGGTCACGGGTGTGCACCCCGGTCACGACGGCGAGCAGCGGGACGAGATGGCACACGAGGAACGGCGCCGACGTCCACCAGCTGATCTGTTTCGTCACGGTCACCGGTCACCCCCGTCGGGGCGTCACCGGGGGCCGGAGCAACGCGATCGATTGGTCGCGGCGACTCTACCGGCGGGCCCGGTGCCCGGTCAGGCCGGCGCCGGGGGCAGGCGGTCGAGGGTGGTGGCGGCGAGGGTGCCGTCGATGACGTCGCGGGCGACGTCCACCAGGCGGAGGTTGTGGTTCCGGGCGTGGTTCCGCAGCCGCGAGAAGGCCTGCTCCATGTCGATGCCGGCGCGCTCGGCGAGCATGCCCTTGGCCTGCTCGATGACCACGCGGCTGTTGAGCGCGTTGTTGAGCTGGTCGTTGACGACCTGGGCGTGGAGCACCGCGCGGTGTTGCAGGATGGCGATGGTGGCGACGTCGGCGAGGGCCTGGGCGGCGAGGGCGTCGGCGTCCTCCAGCGTCCCGGTGGCGGCCTGGAACGTGTTGAGCGCCCCGATGACCTCGCCGCGCAGGCGCATGGGGAAGGCGTGCGCGGCCCGGAAGCCGGCGTCGAGCGCGACGGGGGCGAAGCGGGGCCACGGGCCGCCGACTCGGGCGAGGTCGGGGGTCGCGACCGGTCGGCCGGTGCGGTAGCAGTCCAGGCACGGGCCCTCCTGCGCCTGGATCTCGAACAGCTCCAGGAGGCGCATCGCCTCGCTGGAGGAGGCCATCACCCGCAGGTCCCCTTCGGGGGCGGCCAGCATCAGGCCCGCAGCGGAGGCGCCGACCACCTCCACGCAGCGGTCGGTCAGCAACGTGAGGAGCTCGACCACGTCGAAGTCGTCGACGAGGGTGTCGGCGAGCTGCACCAGCGTCCGGGTCAGCAGGGCTTCGTTGGGCATCGCCGCTCCTTCGTCGCGCCCTCGGCGGTGGGCCGGCCCATGCCGGAGCGCGCCGGCCATCGTAGGTCCTGGGGGTGGAGGCCGGCCGTCGAGGGCCGCGGTCGAGGGTGAGGGGTCACGGGACCGGGCTCTCGTCGCCGGGCAAGGGGTCGGGGTCGGGGTTGGGGTCGGGATCGGCTTCGGGGGTGAAGCGGAGCCGGCGACCGACCACGTCACGGGCGACGTCGGCGAGCCGGCGGTCGTTGCCGAAGGCGTGGGCGCGCAGCCGGACGAGGGCTTCGCCGACGTCGACTTCGAGCTGGGCGGCCACCATCCCCGACGCCTGGTGGACGACCAGCTGGTGGTCCCCCCTCGCCTGCAGCTCCCGGGCGAGCGCTCCGGGAGGCGCCTGGGCCTGCATCAGCAGCACGGCCCGGGCGGCCACGCCGGCCAGCACGAGCGCGTCGGCGTGCTGGTCGTCGCTGAGGGGGCCGAGGCGATCGCGGTAGAGGTTGAGGGCGCCGAGTCGGACCGCCCCGACGTGGAGCGGGAAGCCGAAGACGGCCCTCACCCCGGCGGCGACGGCCGGCGGCGCGAAGGCGAACCAGCGGGCCTCGACCGGGTCGGCCAGGTCCGGTTCGAGGACGGGCCGATCCTCGCGGTAGGCGTCGATCGACGGTCCTTCGCCCAGCGTGAGCTGCAGCTCGTCGACCACGCCGCTCACCCGGTCGCTGGTGCACACCGAGCCCTGGTCCTCGTCGCCGGACAGGAGCGTGATCCCGGCGCCGCTCACCTCGGCGACGTCCGCGGACACCTCGCACAGGCGGGCGGCATCCCCGTCGGCACCGCTGCTCGACAGGCGGGCGAGGACGCGCACGAGCCGGTCGGCCGGCACGCTCAGCGCGGCCCGCCGGCGGACGACCAGGTGCCCGGGACCGTGGCGCAGGATCCGGCGTCGTCACGTCCGGCCTCCGCGCGCAGGTCGATGATCTGTCCGAGCCCGCACAGGTCCAGCAGCACCTGCGCCCGTGGCGACGGGGTCCGCACCGTCAGCCGCCGGTCCTGCGACCTCAGGACGTTCCCGCCGCCGACGAGCACACCGACGATGGAGGCGTCCATGAACTGCACGCCGCCGAGGTCCACCACCACGTCGCCGACACCCAGCGCGGCGGCACCCGCGATCGCCTCGGCCACCCGGGCCGCCGTGCCCATGTCCTGCTCCCCCCGTAGCGCGACGACCATGAACCGGCCCTCGCGCCACACCACGGGCTCGGGTGGCGTAGGGGACCTGGCAAGAGCCATGGGCTGCTCCTCCTGCTGAGCCGACGTCGACATGACGCGCTGCCAGGGTCCAGAGCACCGCTCCCCGAGGCTGGCAAGGCCAACCCCGACACGTACAGGGGATCTCGCCGTGTCACTCGCACGCTACACCCGGCCCCAGCTGGTGTCCCCGGGCGACGTTTTCCGACCTGCCATCGGTGGGACGACCCATCCGCCGGCCGGTCTGCGACGAACGACTCACGTGAGAACGACGACGACCCCGACCCCGTACGGCGCTGCCGGGCGCCTGACGGCGTAGCTCCCCACGGCCACGATGTTCAACGTCGGGTTCCCCGAGCTGCTCGCGATCCTCGCGTTGGCGCTCACC
The DNA here is from genome assembly GCA_035316325.1 of Acidimicrobiales bacterium. Lineage (NCBI taxonomy): Bacteria > Bacillati > Actinomycetota > Acidimicrobiia > Acidimicrobiales > Acidimicrobiales bacterium. Next base: position 10,464 of record DATHJB010000074.1, on the reverse strand, counting down.
ATCCTCGGCCCGGCCAAGCTGCCCGAGGCGGTGCGCACCGCCGGGCGGGTCTTGGGCGAACTGCGCCGCATCTCCGGAGGCTTCCAGCAAGAGCTACTGAATGCTCTCGACGACAGCCAGCCCAACGACGACCCCGAGCGGCCGCACGACACCCGAGCAGACCCGCCGGTAGGCCCTACGGCAGAGGCCGGGCGAAGCTCAGCTCGTGCCCGTCAGGATCACGGATGTGGAAGAACCGCTCCCCCCAAGGCGCGTCCGCCGGAGGGGCCGCAGGCGTCAGGCCGGCGGTGAGGGCCCGCTCGTACATCGCATCGACGTCGTCGACGTAGAAGATCACTCGCCCCCACACCACCTCCGGCGGCGTCCACGTGTCGTCCGCCTGCAGGTTCAGGTAGCCGCCGCCCACCTGGAAGCTGCTGAAGGGGCTGTCCCTGCCGCCGTAGAGCAGGCGGAACCCGAGCCGTTCGTAGAAGGCGACCGACGCGGCCATGTCCGTCGTCGCCAGCGTGACCGCACTGATCGCCTCGACCGGGTCGTCACCATCGTCCACCGACCCATCGTGCCGCGCGACCGCACCCGTCGGGGAACTGCCCGCAGGCGGCACGCCGAGGCCGTCTCGCAGCAGGTCGAGGTGGCCGAGGTGCTCGTCCAGCGGTGCGGAGCGCCAAGGCTCCGGCAGCTCCTGGCCGAGCAACTTACCGACGAACCGACGCTCGCTCCGAAGCAGGCCGAAGCTCTGGGTAGAAGAGCGACAGATCCGTCACGACGACAGCCTCTCGTCAAGCCGACCGTCCAGCAGGCGATCTGTCGCGACCGGGTCCATCGCACACCTGCCCCGCGAACGTCGGGTCGAGGACGCTTGCGCCAGACTGGGCTCGTGGCAGTCAGTCGGGCGGAGCGACGAGCAGGTCGGCGGGCTCGTGTCGTCGGCGCACTCGGCGAGACCGTGGCAGATCCGGCGCTCGATCTCCTGGAGCTCGTCGAGCTCGCATGGCACGACTGCTACGGGGAGATCACGCCGCCCGACGACGTCATCGATGACATCCTCCTGCTGAGCCAGGGGAAGCTGAGCCGACTCGTCTCGGCTGCGCACCTCGCGGTCTCCGACTGGCGAGACGCCAGGATGGCAGCCGACAGCCTTCGGACGTGACCGGCGGAGGCTCCGAGGTCTGAGGCTGCGAACCCGGGGGCAGACGCGACAGCGCCGCCTACAGGGGGGACCGTAGACGGCACCGTCATCTGCAGAGAGCGACGAGTTGAGGGGGGAGTACTCGTACTCGATCCGCAGTTCTTGTTGAGCTGTCAAACCTTGGCCCCCGGATGGGCGCCCCCACCCGGTGAGCTTGCGCCAGTAAGCGTAGAGCCAGTTCGGGCCCGGCCACCCTCAGGACGGCGTGTCAGTGGTCACAGCGGCCTTGCGGGTGATGGTCCTGGCGCCGGGCGACCCTTTCCCCGAGTCGTCTGTAGTCGCCGATCCACAGTCGAGTCGTTCGTCGTCGGAGACCGACCACAGACGACTCGAGAACAACAAAACGACCACAAACGACTCGCCAAACCCCCCCTTGGAACCGGGAGATCTAGGTAGGGCGGGCGCACGATCTGAGGCGCGGTCCCGATGCGCTCGGCGGTTGCGGGGCGCACCGTGGGTGCAGGCCGCCGGTGCGGTGGCTGACGTGACCGGGGCCGGACGACCGACCCCGGCACGACACGACACGAGGAGACACCCATGACCGCCTCAACCGCCGTCGGGCCCACGACGGTGATCCCGGCGAGCGCCGAGACCACCACCCGCTCCCGGGCGCGGGACCTGCGCCTCGGCGCCGCGGCGATCGTCCTGGCAGCGATCATGACGGGCTCGTTCGCCCTCGGGCACGCCGTGGGCACCGGCAGCGACCAGCCCTCCGGCAATCGGCCGGCGCCACCACCGGCGACCGCCCCCGCGGCACCCGAGGCGACCTCCGATCCCGGCCTGTGCCGCATGGGCCGAGCCTGCTGAGCAACGGGACCGGAGAGAGGAGACGCCATGACCACCGGGACAGCACCCACCGCCCAGGCCGAGGCCGCCGAGGCCGCCGGCCCACCAAGCGAACGCGAGCGTGGTGCATGGGAGGATGGGGCGGTGGGTCACCGGGTGTCATGTCCCGATTTCGTCGGTCGTGACCGGGAGCTCGGCATGCTCGGTGTCGCCCTCGACGCGGCGGCCGGCGGTCGGGCGGCCACCGTCCTGGTCGGGGGCGACGCCGGCATTGGCAAGACCCGCCTGGTCGACGAGCTCGGCATCCGGGCCGCCGAGGCCGGCGCCCTGGTGGCGACCGGGGTCTGCGTCCCGATCGACGGCGGCGGGCTGCCCTACGGGCCCGTGGTCGGCATCCTGCGCGACATCGCCCGCCAGTTGGGCGCCGCGGCCGCCGCCGACGCGCTGGGAGCCCTGGCCCCCGGGCTCGAGCTGGAACCGCCAGGTGCCGCAGCGGCCGCCCGGACGTACTCGCTCGTCACGCGTGTCGCCGACGAGATGGCCAAGACCAGGTCGTTCGAGGCGATCCTGGCGTGCCTCACGGGGCTGGCCGACCGCTCGCCGCTCGTGCTGGTGCTGGAGGACCTGCACTGGGCCGACTCCGCCAGCGCCGAGCTGGTGGGCTTCCTGACCCGGAACCTCACCGACGCCCGGGTGCTGCTGGTCGGCACCTACCGCGCCGACGAGCTGGGTCCCGGCCACCGGCTGCACACCTGGCTGGGCGAGCTGGGCCGGCACGCCCGCGTCGTGGGGCTCCACCTCGACGGGCTCGACCGGGACGAGACCACGGCGCTGATCGCCGGCATCCTCGGCCGGCCACCCGACTGGGCCCTGGCCGACGGGGTGTGGACGCGCTCGCAGGGCAACCCGTTCTTCGCCGAGGAGCTGACCGCGGCCCGCCACCGGACCTCGCTGTCCCCGGAGCTGACCGGGTTGCTCGCCAACCGTGTCGAGGGGCTGTCCGACGAGGCAGGGCGGCTGCTCCGGGTGGTCGCCACCGCCGGCGGCGCGGCGAGCCACCGGCTGCTCGCCCACCTCGGCGTGGTCGACGCCGACGCGCTGGACGGCGCCCTGGCCGAGGCCGTCGGCAGGCAGGTCCTCGTCGTGGACGAGAGCCGGTCCGGCTACCGGTTCCGCCACGCCCTGTTCCGCGAGGTGGTCGACGGCGCCTTGCTCCCCGGCGAGAAGAGCCGCCTGCACCGGCTGATCGCGGTCGCGCTCCACGACGACGCCTCGCTGTGGCCGGAGCCGGCCGTGCCGACGGGTACGGCTGCCGGCACGGCCGGCGTGCCCGGCCGTGCGACCGGCACAGCTGGCACGTCGAGCAGCCCGGCGGGCGCCGCCGGGGTGAACGGGCTGGGCCACCGGGCGGCCGAGCTGGCCGCGCACTGGTGGGCGGCGGGCGAGTGGTCCGAGGCGCTCGACGCGTCGGTCACCGCCGCCGGGGCCGCCACCGCCGTCTGGGCGTTCCCCGAGGCGCACGCCCACCTGGAGCGGGCGCTCGCGGCGCTGGACCGCGTGCCCGCCGGGAACGGCCGGCCGCCGCCGCACGATCGCCTCGGGCTGCTGGAGGCGGCCTCCGACGCCGCCTACCTCGCCGGGGCGGACCAGCGCTCGGTCGACCTCGCCCGGGAGGCGATCGCCGGCACCGACGCGGACGCCGAGCCGGGCCGGGCGGCCCGCTACCTCGCCCTGCTCGGGCGCAACGCCCTGGCGATCGGTGACTCCGATGTCGCCTTCGACGCCTACCGGCGGGCCGCCGCCCTCGTCGCGGCGGCACCACCCTCGGTCAGTTCCGCCCGGGTGCTCGCCGAGGAGGCCCGCGGGCTCATGCTGATGTCGCGCTTCCGCGAGGCCGAGCAGCGCTCCCACCGGGCCCTGACGGTGGCGGCCGAGGTGGGCGCCCGGGCCGAGGAGGGCCACGTCCTCTACACCCTGGGATGCTGCCGTGCCTCGCTGGGCCACCACGACGAGGGCATCGAGCTGGTGCGCCGGGCGCTCGCCATGGCCGAGGAGCTGGCCAGCCCCGACGACCTCAACCGCGCCTACATGGGCCTCAGCTCACTGCTGGTCGAGGCCGGCCGGCTCGAGCAGGCCGTCGCCGTGGTGTTCGACGCCGCGGCGGCGGGCGACGAGCTGTGGGGCTTCCGGATGAACGGCGCCGCGGGCAACGGCGTCGACGCCCTGGTCCGGTTGGGTCGCCACGACGAGGCCGAGGCCCTGCTGGCCCGCGCCGGCGAACGGGGCGTCGGCACCTGCACCGCGGCCCCACCCCTGCTGCGGGCGACGATGGCGATCCGCTGCGGGCGCCTCGACGAGGCCGACCGCTGCCTCGCCACCGCGGACGAGCTGACGGCCCGGCTCGCCGACGTGCAGACGCGGGCCGTGTTCCACATGCACGCCGCCGAGCTGGCGCTCACCCGCCACCGGCCCGAGGACGCGCTCGCCGAGGTCGAGCGCGCCCTGGCCCTCGCCGCCCCGACCGACGACGAGACGTTCCTTCCCGAGATGGCCGCGCTGGCGGTGCGGTGCCTCGCCGACGCCCACGACGGCGCCCGCGCCCGGGGCCGCCCGTTCGACGTCGAAGCGGCACGGGAGCGGGCGCTCGGGTTCGTCCGGGAGGCCGACCGGATCGTCGCGGCAGCAGGCGGGCGCGGCGGGCAGGCCCCGCCGCGGAGCCGGGCGTGGGCGGCCACGGCGGCGGCCGAGCACTCCCGGCTGGCCGAGCCCGACCCGGACCTGTGGGCCGGCGCCGCCGTGTGCTGGGACGACGCCCGCGAGCCCCACCCGGCGGCCCACTGCCGCTGGCGGGAGGCCGAGGCGCTCCTGGCGAGCAGCGGTGTCGGCGTCGGCCGCGCCCGGGCCCACGACTGCCTCCAGCACGCGTGGCGCGCGAGCGCCGAGCTCGGCGCCCGGCCCCTCTCGGAGGCCATCGAGGGTCTCGCCCGCCGGGCCCGCATCCCGCTCCGCCCCGCCGACCCCGCCGATCCCGCCGACAGCGGCGACGACGGCCAGGACGAGGCCGCGCGGATCGCCGGCCTGGCCGACGACCTGGGGCTGACCCGGCGCGAGGTCGAGGTCCTCGGCGAGCTCGCCGCCGGGCGCACCGACCGTGAGATCGGCGAGCTGCTGTACATCAGCAGGAAGACGGCGAGCGTGCACGTCTCCAACCTCCTGCGGAAGCTGAACGTCGCGAACCGCGTCGAGGCCGGCGGGATCGGCCAGGCCCACGGCCTGGGGTGAGGCCCGGCTACCGGGGTTCAGTCGCGCTTGGGCTCGAAGTGGAGCGCGGTGATCCCGCAGTCGAACGGCTGGGCGGTGACGAGGCGAAGCTGCTGGTAGGCACCGTCGGGGAACACGGGCATGCCGGCGCCGATCGCGGTCGGGTTGACGAACAGGTGGAGCTCGTCGAGCAGCCCCTTGCCGATCAGGTCACGGACGAGCGTGCCGCCCCCGTAGGCGATCATGTCCCCGCCCGGCCGGCCCTTGAGCTCGTCGATGGTCTCGGCGAGGTCGCCCCCGGCGACGACGGCGTCGTCCCACGGCGACTCGGTGAGGGAGTTGGAGATCACCACCTTGGGCATGTCGTTCATCTTGTCGATCGACGCCTGGTCCTCGCCCGGAGGCCCCGAGGCCCAGGCCGGGATGAACCCCTCGGCGAGCTTGCGCCCCAGCACGATGCAGTCGACCGGATCGTCGAGCGCCCCGATGTAGGCGTTGATGTCGTCGGTCCACGGGAACGTCATCCAGTCCATCTCGCCGTTCGGGCCGGCCATGTAGCCGTCGACGCTCGTCTGGACCTGGAGCTTGAACTTGCGCACGAGCTGCTGCTTCCTCTCGGGGTTGGTGGGCCGACCCTGTCGGCGGCCCAGTGTGTCTAGACCTGGGCGAGGGATGGTGTCTTGAACGAAAACGGCAACGGCCCGTGCTAGGGACATGCCGCGATCTGCGACGGCGTCTGCCCCACGAAGCGCTTGAGCGAACGGGTCAGATGAGGCTGGTCGGCGTAGCCGGCCTGGCGGACGACGTCGAGCGCGGGCACGCCTCGGCCCAGCAGCTCGACCGCCCGCTCGGCGCGCCGGATCTGCCGGATCGTGCCCCGGGTGAGCCCGGTCGCTCGCGCCACCCGTCGTTCCACCGACCGGGTGGAGAGGCCCTCGACGTCGTCCTGCACGGCGGCCGACGCGACCGGGTCGTGCACGAGCAGGCCCGCGCGCACGAGCCTGTCGACGAAGACGTCGGCGTTGTCGGGCCCCGGAAGCTCCCATTCCGACCCGTCGAGCCAGAACGACGTGCTCGACGCCGGCGGGAACGTCAACGATCCGTCGACCAGCTGTCGCAGGTGCAGGTGCGGCATGAAGGTGCCGTGGCTGAACTGGATGCCGAAGAACTCGGCGTCGCTGGGGATGGGTGCGGTCGTGGCCCTCGTCTCCGGCCCGAGCACCGACAGCGATGCCCCGGCCGCCTGCCGGGTGACGACCATCTCCCAGTGGCTCACGGCGACGGAGATGAACGACTCGGCGGGCTCGCTCTGCGTGTGCCACGTGGTGGTGACGAGGGGGGAGCTCGACGATCGCTTCTCGAAGGCGAACAGCTCGACGGCGCGCTTCACGACGGCTCGGACAGGCCGGAGGACCGGAACTCATCGGTCGACGCCGCACGGGCCGTGCCATCCCCCGCCCAGAGCGTTGCCAGCGGGGGGATAATCGGAGCGAGTCGCATCGGGGGGAGTCAACCATGCGTTGGCGCAGGTCGTTCGTGATCGCACTCGTCGTGAGCCTGGCGTCCTCGGGCGCCGGTCTCACCGGGCCCGGGGCCGTGGCGGCGGGGGCCACGCCCGCCACGGTGACGCCGGTCGAGCCGGCGGACGACGCCGCCCTGGTGCGCGAGCCCGTGCGCCACCCGTTCTCGGACGAGGTCCTCTACTTCGCGCTCCCCGACCGCTTCGACGACGCCCGTCGGAGCAACGACTGCGGCGACTTCGCCGGCCCGTGCATGGCCGGCGACACCCAGGAGAACGTCCTCCAGCACGGGTACCTGCCCAGCGACAAGGGCTACTACCACGGGGGCGACATCGAGGGCCTGCGCCGCAAGCTGTCGTACCTGGAACGGCTCGGGGTGACCACCATCTGGGTCGCGCCGATCTTCGAGAACAACCCGGTGCAGGAGGACAGCACCAACCTGTACGGCCACTCGTCGGGCTACCACGGCTACTGGATCCTGGACTTCCTGCAGGTCGACCCGCACCTGGGCACCAACGCCGACTTCGCCCGCCTGGTCGACGACGCCCACGACCGCGGCATCAAGGTGTTCATGGACATCGTCACCAACCACACCGCCGACGTGATCGAGCTGCTGGGCAACGCCGGCTACCGCGACAAGACGACGTTCCCGTACCGCGACGCGGCCGGTCAGCCCTTCGACGACTCCGCCCTCGCCTTCGAGGGCCAGCCCGACTACTCGTTCCCCCAGGTCGACACCGGCTCGTTCCCCTACACACCCACGCTGCCAGCTGGGATGGAGGACGCCAAGAACCCGGCCTGGCTCAACGATCCCCTGCTCTACCACAACCGGGGCAACAGCAACTTCGTGGGCGAGAGCTCGCTGTACGGCGACTTCTTCGGCCTCGACGACCTGTGGACCGAGCGTCGCGAGGTGGTCGAGGGGATGGTCGACATCTACTCCCACTGGATCGAGGAGTTCGGCGTCGACGGGTTCCGGATCGACACGACCAAGCACGTCGACATGGAGTTCTGGCGGGTGTTCGGCCCCGAGATCGTCGAGGTCGCCCGGGAGCGGGGCATCGAGGACTTCTTCGCCTTCGGCGAGGTGTTCGACCAGCAGTTCGGCCCGCCGTTCCTCAGCGAGTTCTCCACCACCGAACCGCTCCAGGGCACGATCGACTTCGCCTTCCAGCTGGCCGCCCGGGGCTTCGCGTCGCAGAGCGCCGGCACCGACGACCTGGCCGCGTTCTTCGCGCAGGACGACTACTACACGGACGCCGACAGCAACGCGCAGTCCCAGCCGACGTTCCTCGGCAACCACGACATGGGCCGCATCGGCCACTTCCTACAGCGCGTCGACCAGCCGGGCGCGAGCGACGCCGAGCTGCTGGCCCGATCGCAGCTGGCGCACGCCCTGATGTTCTTCTCCCGCGGCCAGCCGGTCGTCTACTACGGCGACGAGCAGGGCTTCACCGGCGACGGCGGCGACAAGGACGCCCGGGAGGACATGTTCGCCAACGCCGTGCCGGTCTACGAGGACAACGACCTCATCGGCACCGACGAGACCACCTCGGACGACAACTTCGACCGCGACCACCCGCTCTACGAGGCCATCCGGCGCTACAGCCGGCTCCACGACGAGCACTCGGCGCTGCAGAACGGCGCCCAGATCCAGCGGTACAGCTCGGACGGGCCCGGGATCTACGCCTTCTCCCGCATCGACCGGGACAAGCGCCGGGAGTTCGTGGTGGCGCTCAACAACAGCGAGTCGGCGGCCACCGCCCACGTCCCGACCTACTCCCGGGCCGGGGCCCGCTACGACCTGCTCTCCGACAGCTCGGGCCGGGGCCGCGGCGGCGTCCGCTCGGCCACGCCCGGCATGGCCGTGGCCGGCGAGCCAGGGACACGTTCGCGCCCACGGCTGACGACCGGGTCCGACGGCGGCCTCGACGTCACCGTCCCGGCGCTCGGCTACGTCGTCTACGAGGCGCAGTCGCGGGTCCCGCGGAGCCGCTCGGCGCCCGGCATCACGATCACCGGGCTCCAGGACGGCCAGACCGTGGAGCTGGGGACGAACTCGTGGGACGGCCATGACATCCTCGACCGGGTCGAGGTCGCCGCCTCGCTCGACGCCCCGCGCCACGCCGAGGTCACGTTCGCCGTGCGGGAGGGCGACGGCGAGTACGTGCCCGTCGGGACCGACGACAACCCGCCCTACCGGGTGTTCTACGACGCCAGTGACCACGTGGGGAGCGCCACCCGGCTGTCGTTCCGGGCCGTCGTGAACGACCTCTCCGGCCACCTGGAGGCCGACGAGGTGGCCGACGTGGGCGTGACGCTCGCGGAGCCGCCGGTCGTCACGCCGGGCCACGCCGTGATCCACTACGCCCGCCCCGCCGGCGACTACGACGCCTGGGGCCTCCACCTGTGGGGCGACGGCGTCGACCCGGCGGACCTGACCGACTGGACCGCCCCGCAGCCGTTCCTCGGCGAGGACGAGTACGGCCGGTTCGGCTTCGTCCGGCTCACCGACGTCGGCAAGCCGGTGAACTTCATCGTCCACAGCGGCGACACCAAGGACCCACCCGACAGCCCCGACCGCAGCTTCGACCCCGTCGCCACCCCGGAGATATGGCTGCGCCAGGGCGACCCCACCATCTACACCTCGCAGGCCGAGGCCGAGGGCTTCGCCACGGTCCGCTACGCCTGCACCGCGGGCTGCGTGGGCGTCACGCTCGACGCCTCGACCGCCGCCGGGCCGCTGGTCACGGGCGCCACCCCCGACGCGGTCGACGACTACGGCGCCGTCTTCCGGCTCACTCCCCCGGACCTGGCCGCGCCGCTGACCGTCACCGTCCTCCAGGGCGGGACCGTGGACATCGACGGGCAGGCGTTCACCCCCGTCGACACGCCCTCCGCCTGGTTCCAGCCCGGCGAGCAGGTGGTCCACCCCTCACGGGGTGCCGCGGAGGACTTCGCCACGATCCACTACCGGCGACCGGCCGGCGACTACGACGGCTGGGGCCTGCACGTGTGGACGGGCGCGGCCACCGGGACGGAGTGGACGGCGCCGCTGCTCCCCACCGGGCAGGACGCCTTCGGGGTCGACTTCCGGGTCGACCTCGTCGACGGCGCCGACCAGCTCGCCTACATCCTCCACCAGGGCGACACCAAGGACCCCGGGCCCGACCAGGCCCTGATGCTCGCCACCGTCGGCCACGAGGTGTGGCAGCTCCAGGGCGCCGACCCCGACGATCCCTACGTGGCCCCCGCCCGCGGCCCGTAGAGCCCCCGGCCGGACGCCCGGGGACAGGCGTGGCGACCGCCCTCGGCGTCGCCCCGCATCCCGACGGGCGAACGTGAAACGATGCCCGCTTGTGGATCGCAGACGTTTCCTCCAGACGGGCGCTGGTGTGGTCGCTGCCGGGGTGGTCCGGGCAGGGCCCGCGGCGGCGCAGGACGACGGGTGGTCGCGGTTCGACATCGCCGGCCGTGCACCCGATGCCAACGGCCTGATCCTGCCGGAGGGGTTCACCTCCCGGGTCGTCGCCGCCGCGGGCCAGGCGGCGGCCGGCAGCGACTTCCTCTGGCACATCTTCCCGGACGGGGGCGCCACGTTCGAGGTCGACGGGGGCTACGTCTACGTCTCCAACAGCGAGGTCCCGGCCGAGGGCGGTGGCGTCGGCGCCGTCCGGTTCGACGACGACGGCACCATCGTCGACTCCT